>CALDMA010000086.1 GCA_937915075.1 uncultured Oscillospiraceae bacterium | reverse complement strand
CTCTTTTGAGAGAAAAAGTCCGGCTTCGGAGTTCGGGCGCTGGAAAGGCTGGGCGGATCCGGCGGCGGAGGGTGGAGCGAGTAGACCGGCTGGGGCGTCGAAGGCCTGCGCTGATGCGCGGGGTACTGACGTAGGCGTCCTGGCCGGTGCAGAAACAGCAGGCCGGACATGGAGGATGCTGGCCGGGTGCGAAACGACAGGATGGGCATGGAGACAGCGGACCGAGGCCGCGGGCGGCGGACGGAAACGGAATAAGGCGGCGAGGGTGTGCCGGGCGGTGCGGACGACTGCTCGGATGGCTGGGCAGCGTGGACAGCTGCCCGGATGTCGGGCCGAGTGGACGGCGGCTCGATGGGTTTTCCTTCTTTTCTTCCTTTTACCGGGTACCCGGCGGCAACGCCGGGCGCCTGGCAGACCTTCGCCGAAGACACAGGACAGGAGGTGCGGCGATGCCGGCAAGAGCGAAAGCAGCGGAGAATATGACCGGGCACATGGGCCCGGAGGAGCAGGCGCTCCGGCTGGAGGCCGAGGGCGAGCTGAACAGCGGCGTGGAGCTGACGCCGGACGCGCCGCCGCCCATCCTGAAGGCGGACAGGGCGGCGCGGCAGTACTGGGCGGACATCCTGGGGAGGATGGACAACGTGCTGCTGCTGGACAGCATGGACACGGAGATCCTGGGCATCTACTGTTTGCAGCTGAGCCGGCGGGACAAGCTGCAGCGGGCGGCCCGGAAGAAGGGCCTGGACGTGAAAGACGCGGCGGCCATCATGGCGGAGCTGGGGAAGCTGGAGAAAAGCATCCTGGGCTACGCCAAGGACCTGGGCTTGACGCCCGGCGGGCGTGCCCAGCTGGCCAAGAAGCGCAGCGGCGCCGCGGCGGTGGATCCGGACGCGGATCTGTTTGGAATATAGGCGGTGTCCGTTTAGGACACCGGGCAGAAATTAGGTCGGAGCGTATAACGCCGGAGCCATCCCCACAGTGGGGCGGCTCCGGCGCTTTGTTTTAGGAGTGAGACATGGCCAACGAGAGACCGGCGCGGCAGACAGGGCAGCACCACCCCGCCGCCGTGTACGCCAAGCAGGTGGTGCGGGGCCGGCTGCGCGAGCAGTGCGGCCAGTATGAGGTGCTGGCGTGCCAGCGGTTCCTGGACGACCTGAAGCGGCAGGACACGGAGGGCTTCCCCTATGTGTTCGACGTGACCAGGGCGGACCGCATACTGCGGTGGTTCAACCACTGCATCCAGGTGCGCGGTGTGGACGCGGGCAAGCCCATCGCGCTGGAGCCCTGGCAGGTGTTTGACCTGAGCAACCTATACGGCTGGGTGCACCGGGACACCGGGGCCCGCCGCTTCAAGGTGAGCTACAGCAAGCGGGCGCGGGGCAACTACAAGAGCACGGAGAAGTCCGGGCAGTGCCTGTACCATATGTGCGCCGACGCCATTTACCCTCCGGGCCACCCGGAGGCGGCCCGGTTCGAGATGGAGCCGGAGGTGGAGTGCGCGGCGGTGGACCGGGGGCAGGCTATGCGGGTGTTCGGCGACGCCAAGAAAATTGCCCAGGCCAGCCCCAGCATACGGAAGTGGCTGCGGATCCCACGGAGCAATCCGGTGGTGCATCTGACGCGGGGCGGCTTCATGCGGGCGCTGAGCAAGGAGACCAAGAACAAGGACTCCGGCGCGCCCAGCTATTTCGTGGTAGACGAGTACCACGCGCATCTGACCTCGGAGATCTACGACATCGGTAAATCCGGCTTCGGCAAGAGGCCGCAGGCTCTGCTGGACTGCATCACCACGGCGGGCGACGACGCGCAGCGGAAGCCCTGCTACACAGAGGAGCTGAACCTGAAGGCCATGCTGCGCCGCGAGATCCCCATGGACGAGACCTACTGCGTGATGATACGGGAGATCGACGACGGAGACAACCCCCACGACGAGAGCTGCTGGGCCAAGGCCAATCCATGCCTGCGCTATGGCAGCGAGTACGCCAGGTACCTGCTGGACGAGATCCGCAGCGAGCACACTACGGCCTACAGCTTCAACGATCCCTACAAGATCCGCAACTTCCTTACGCGCCGGATGGACCGATGGCAGGCCGGCGCGGTGAACCGCTACCTGGACGAGATGCAGCTGGCCAAGGCCAGGGCCGCCCAGGTCAGCCGGGAGACCTTCGCGGCGATGACGGACGGCAAAGCCTGCTGGGGCGGGTTTGACCTGGGCAAGCGGGTAGACCTGACCGGCGCGGCGGCGGTGTGGCTGCTGGAGGGCGGCGTGGTGGCCGTGAAGATGCAGGGCTTCATGCCCGCGGAGGGCGTGGAGCGCCACGAAAAGACGGACCGCGTGCCCTATAAGGCCTGGGCGGCGGGCGGCTATGTGACGGTAACGCCGGGGGCGGTGACGGAGAACAGCTGGGTGGATGAGTGGCTGGCAGCGGGCGAGAAGGACCACGGCTGGCGCATCGTGCAGACCGGCTATGACGGTCACAACGCCACGGACCTGGCCATCGGCATGAACGACCGGCGGAGCAACGAGGACTTTTGCGTGGAGATCTATCAGTCCTGCTCCGGGCAGAACCTGGCGGTCAAGGGCTTCCGGGATCTGCTGGTGCAGGGAAAGCTGGTGATCGAGGAGAGCCCGCTGGCCATGTGGTGCCTGGCCAACGCCGTGGAGACCGTGAACGGCAACGGCGACAGCCGGCTGAGCAAGAAGCACAAGGACGACACGGAGCGCATAGACCCGCTGGCGGCGTGCATGGACGCGCTGACGCTGGCCCTTCGGCGGCGGGACAACCCCACGCTGGCGGACCGGCTGCAAAGCGGGGCGTGGTCGATGTGAACGAGATAGGAGGACGGGACATGAGAAAGCATGAGAACGCCGTGACGGCGCTGGTGCTGGCGGGGCTGGCGGCCATCGCCGTGGGCGTGGGCCTGCTGAGCGTGGCCTGGGGCGTGATCGTCCTGGGCGCGGAGCTGGTGACGCTGGGCGTGCTGCTGGCGGTGGGCGGCGAGGAAGGCGGTGAGCGCGATGACTAACGGCATCGTGCGGGGCCTGGGCCGGCTGACCGCCCCCAAGGCCGCAGCGGCCCCGGCACGGAACGCGGTGACGGTGGCATCCCTGCGGGCGGCGGGGCTGGACAGCGTGGACGTGACGGCCTCCACGGCGCTGAAGCTGAGCGCGGTGGACCGGTGCGTGGAGGTGCTGAGCAGCGACATCGCCAAGCTGCCCATGTATGTGTTCGACACCAAAACGCGGCAGCGGCGGGACGACCACCCGCTGAACGACCTGCTGGGGCTGCGGGCCAACAGCGTGCAGACGGCCTTCGTGGCCAGGAAGGTGGCGGAGGCGGGCCGCAACTGCGGCGGCAACGGCTACCTGCTCATTGAGCGAGATCCCCGGACGCTGGCGCCGGTGCGCCTGGTGGGCGTGCCGTGGACGCTGGTGCAGCCCATGATGACCGCGGAGGGGGAGCCGTTCTATGACGTGGAACACCCCTTTACCGGGAAGCTGCTGCGGGTGGGCCGGATGGACATGATCCACGTCATGGCCTACAGCGACAACGGCTGGAAGGGCGTGAGCGTGCTGGAGAGGGCCAGCGAGGTCATCGCCAGCGCCAAGGCCGCCCAGAGCTGGAACGGCAGCTATTACATCAACGGCGGCCAGCCCAGCGGCGTGCTGGAGGTGGACAGCGATATCAGCGGGACCATGGAGGTGGCCCAGGCGGACGGCACCACGGCCACAGTGAATATGAAGGACTACGTTCGGCAGGAGTGGGAGGCCCGGCAGGGCGGCCCCGGCAACGCCGGGCGCATCGCCGTTCTGGACAACGGCATGAAGTACCACGCCATCAGCATCAGTCAGCGGGATGCCCAATTTGTGGAGAACGCGGAGCTGAGCGTGCGGGATATTGCCCGGTTCTTCGGCGTTCCTTTGTACAAGCTGCAGGAGGGCAAGCAGAGCTACAGCAGCAACGAACAGAACGCCATCGAGTACATCACCGGCACGCTGCACCCCATCGTGACGCAGTATGAGCAGGAGGCCACGGAGAAGCTGCTGAACCGCAGCGAGAGGGCCGACGGGCTGGAGATCCGCATCAACATGATGGCGGAGCTGCGGGGCGACAGCAGCTCCCGCGGCAGCTGGTACAACTCCATGTGGCAGATCGGCGCCTACAGTGTGAACGACATCCGGGCGCTGGAGGATATGCCGGACGTGGAGGGCGGCGGCGAGCACACCGCCAGTCTGAACTATGTGCCCCTGTCGGTGTGGCGGGAGCTGAGTATCAAGAGAAATTCGGGAAACGGAGGTAACGGCGCATGAGAGTGAAGGTCAACGGCGAGATCGTGATGAGCGACGACAAGTGGCTCTATGACTGGTGCGAGCTGGAGAACACCGCCCCCTCGGACATCCGGAGAGCCCTGGAGGAGCTTCCGGAGGGTGAAGAGCTGGTGCTGGAGATCAACAGCGGCGGCGGTGTGGTGATGGCGGGCTTCGAGATCTACAGCCTGCTGCGGCAGAGTGGCCGCCGGGTGGTGGCCGAGGTGCAGAGCTACGCCGCCAGCGCGGCCAGCACCATCCTGCAGGGCTGCACGGTGCGGCGCATGAGCCCGGTGGGCCAGGTGATGATCCACAACCCCTCGTGCATGGCCTGGGGCAACGCGGCGGCACTGGGGCAGGCGGCGCAGATGCTGGAGGCGGGGAAGGAGAGCATCCTCAACGCCTATGAGCTGCGAAGCGGCGGCAAGTGCAGCCGGGAGGAGCTGAGCCGCCTGATGGACGAGGAACGCTGGATGAGCGCCCAGGAGGCCGTGGAACGCGGCCTGGCCGACGAGATCGTCACCCAGACGGACGAGGGCGCCCCGGCCTGGGCCGGCGCGCTGCGGAACGCGGCGGGCGGCACGGACATCGGCACGCTGCGGCAGCGCTATGAGCAGCTGGTACGCAGCGGGGCCAGGGAGGCCGATCCGCTGCACCCGGTGGTCCCGGCAGACGGCGGCGCTGCGGCGCCTCAAGATAAGAGTGATCCCCCCGCGCAGGGCGCGGAAGACCATACAGGCATCCGCTGGCAGGACGAGGCGTGGCTCGACCTGGAACGGAGAAAAACCATCAGACTTTAAGGAGGACGAAACATGAAACAGAAGATGATCGACCTGTGCGCCCAGCGCACCAAGTTCCTGGACGATGCGGAGGCTGCGCTGAAGGCCAACGACCAGGAGAAGGTCACGGAACTGCGGGGCAAGCTGGAGAGCGTGGACAAGGACATCGAGAACGTGAAGTTCCTGATGGCCGAGCAGCAGCGCCGCATGGACGAGGCCCCTGTGGACAGGAAGGCCGAGAAGGAAAAGGCCGAGGCCCTGGGCCAGAAGCTGCTGCGCGACGGACAGATGAGCGTGGACATCGCGTCCCTGCGCCGGGGCCTGCTGGCCAAGGACAGCACCACTCTGGCTGCCACTACGCTGGTGGAGCCCACCGGCAGCGGCACCGAGATCCGCAACCCCGTGGGCGGCGGCGTGAGCCGCATCATCGACCAGGTGCGCGTGCTGACGCTGGAGGGCATGGGCGGCTTCATCGAGCCCTACCTGGTGAGCGCCCAGGCAGCCCAGGCGGGCGCTGTGGCCACGCTGGCCGGCACGGCCCGCACCGCCAGTGATCCCACCTTCGCCTACGCGGAGCTGAAGCCCTACGAGGTGAACGTGACCACCTATGTGGACCGCAACATCAAGCGGCTGAGTCCGGCGGACTACTTCGCCAAGTGCTACGAGCTGGCCATGGAGGCCATGCGCCGGAAGATCTGCACGCTGATCTACAACGGCGACGGCCAGACCTCCCCCGCGATGTACGGCATCAAGACCGCCAAGAACAAGGCGGGCGACGCTATCTACAACACCGTGGAGGCCACGGCACTGGACGAGACCGTGCTGGACACCCTGTACTACGCCTACGGCGACGATGAGGGCACCGGCGAGAACGCCCAGCTGTATCTGACCAAGGCGGACCTGAAGGTGCTGGGCAGCATCCGCAACAGCGACAAGCTCAAGGTGTTCCAGACGCGCCACACCGGCGCCAACTACGGCACCATCGAGGACGGCGGCGCAGCCTATGGCTACAACATCGGCAAGGACCTGACCGACTTCGCCAGCGCTGCCGCCGGCGGGCTGACCATGTGCTACGGCGATCCGCAGAACTACGAGCTGGCCCTGTTCGGTGAGATGACCGTCCGCATCGACGAGAGCGCCAAGGCGGTGGAGCGTATGCTGACCATCCTGGGCGACGCTATGGTGGGCGGAAACCTGATCCGCCACAACGGCTTCACCATCCTCAAGAAGAAGGCCGCGGGCTAAGGAGGACACCATGAGCAAGAACAACGTCAGCAAGGCCGCTGAGAGCGCGCAGGCTGCGTCCCAGACCGGGGCGCTCCCTGCGAGCGCGGACGGTCAGAACACCGCGCAGGCGGCGGCACAGGCGGCTCCGGAGGCCCCTGCCGTCCAGACCTCACCCAAGCGGTACGCCGTGGCGTGGAACAGCGGGCTGCACCTGCGGTGTGCGCCGGGCATGGACCAGGGCATCCTGGCGGTGCTGGCCGACGGCGAGACCGTGGAGACCGCCGGCGAGGAGGCCGACGGCTGGCTGCCCGTCAAGACCGGCCAGGGCGACGGCTGGGTGATGGCCCGGTACCTCCGGGCGGAGGACTGAGCCATGGCTACGGAGGCGCAGGTCGCAGCGTGCAAGACCTATATGCGTGTGGACGGCGACGCAGAGGACGCGCTGATCGCATCGCTGTGCGACGCAGCGGAGGGCTATCTGACGCGGGCCGGCTGCCGGCGCAGCGAGACAGACGCAGCCCAAGCCGCGCAGTACGACCTGGCGCTGTGGAGCCTGACGCTGCACTATTACGACCACCGGGACGCGGTGGGAACGGAAGCGCCCCTGCCGCTGGGGCTGCCCCCGGTCATCACGCAGCTGAAGGTGGGAGCCACGCCCACATGAGGCAAGCGCCGGGGCTGCCCTGCGGGGCGGCCTGCGGCGCTTTGCTTTAGGTGTCCGGATCGGACACCGGAAAGGAGGACGGCATGATCGATGCGGGAAGGCTGCGGCACCGGGTGCTGCTGCAGAGCTGCACCGGCGCTGTGGACGACTACGGTGATCCCCTGTACAGCGACGACGAGCAGTGGACCACGGAGGCCGCGGTATGGGCGGCCATCGATCCGGTCAGCGGCAGGGAGTTCTACGCGGCGGAGCAGGCGCAAAGCTCTGTGAGCCACAAGATCCGGCTGCGGTACCGCCAGGGCGTCAGCGCCGCGTGGCGGGTGCTGTACGGCAGCCGGGTGTTCCGGATCCTGTCGGTGATCGACTGGGAGGAACGGCACGAGAGCCTGCTGCTGATGGCCCAGGAGATCGAGGCATGAGCAACAGCGGCTTTAACGTCACCTGGGACGGCAAAGACCTGACGGAACTGAAGAAATCCGTGAAGGCGCTGGGCGACGTGCCGCAGAAGTGCGTGACGTCGGCTGCCGGAAAGGCGGCCACGCTGACAAAGCGGGCCATTAAGGCCGGGGACGTGCCAGTGCGGACGGGCGCCATGAAGCGGGGCATCATCCGGACGAAGAAGGAGCGCTCCAGGGTGAAGGGGAAGGCGGTGTACCGCATCGACTTCAAGGGCGGCGATGAGGCCAACAGTGTTTTTCAGAAAACGGTGAAGGATCCCGGCGCAGCCGGCAGCACCCAGACCGGCAACGGCCACGCCTACTATCCCTACAGCATGGAGTTCGGCTACATCGCCAGGGATGGGCACTTCGTACCTGGCCACCATTTCATGCGGGATGGGGCCGAGGAGAGCCGGCAGGCTGCGGAGGCCAAGATGGTCAAGGCGCTGACTGAAAATCTGGACAAGGAGTGGATGAAGCAGCATGGACATTGAGCAGGCTGTGGTGAGGGCATTGGAAACGGCGGCACCGGACAAGGTGTACGCCGCGGCGGCCATCAAGGGCGCAGCTGCGCCGTTTGTGTTCTACATCCTGCACCGCGACGAGGCGGTGGAGGAGCTGGACGGGGACACGACGCTGCGTGCGGCCACTTTTGAGGTGGACGCCGTGGGCAAGGGCGCCAAGGACCTGGCGGCGCTGGGCGCGAAGGTGACGGCGGCGCTGAAGGCGCTGCGGGGCACCAGCGGCGCGGGGCTGGCGATCCAGCGGGCCAGAGTTACCCAGGAGAGCCCGGACATCAAGGAGCGAGAAGTCAACCTGTGGCGCAGGGTATACGCCCTGCGGATCAACTATCTGGAGGTATAAAACATGAGTAAATCTGTAGGCGTAGGCACTAAATTCAACCTGGGCACCCAGGCGGTGGGCGGGCTGAACAGCATCAGCGGCCTGGATCTGAGCGCGGACACCGTGGATGTGACCGATCTGGGCAACTCCACGGGCTACCGGGACTTCCTGGCGGGCTTTAAGGACGGCGGCGAGCTGGGCCTCAGCGGCTTCCTGGACGGCGCGGACGAGGGCCAGGCGGCTGTGCTGGAGGCCTTCCACAGTGGCGAGCAGCAGGACTGCAAGATCGTTTTCCCGTCCGCTATCGGCAAGACGTGGGAGTTCAAGGGCGTGGTGACGAAGTTCACCACCGGCGCGGAGGTGGACAGCGCCATCACCTTCGAGGCCACCGTGAAGGTGTGCGGCAAGCCGGAGCTGAAGGCTACCGCGGGCGGCTAAGAGGAGGGCACAGGCCATGAATGAGAAGAACGACGCCGTTTTTATCGAGCTTGACCGGCCCCGCGAGCTGCGGCTGGGCCACAAGGCCCTCAAAGCCTTCAGCGCGCTGCGGCATATCCCGCTGACGAAGATGCAGGAGGCGGTGGAGGACTACGACAACCTCAGCTGCCTGTACTACTGCGTGCTGCGCCAGGAGGATCCGGCGCTGACGGTGGAGCAGGTGGACGACCTGCTGGACAAAGCGCCCCTGCCGGTGCTGATCGCCAAGGCGGGAGAGATGATCTCCGCGGCTTTCGGCAGCGAGGAGACACCCAGCGAGACTGACCGCCCTATGACGGCGGCGGCTGGGACTGGCAGCGCAGTCTGAGCGTCGCCGCGGAGCTGGGCATCGGCCCGGCGGAGTGGGAACGCATGACGCCGGCGCAGCTGAACGTGTACGCCAGGGCCCGGAGCGAGGCCCTGGCGGCGCGGCAGAGGCTGACGGCGGCCAACCTGTACAACCTGGCGGCCATGATCCGCGGCGCGGTGTGGGGCAAGCACGGGCTGCCGCCCTTCGAGAAGATGTTTCCGGAGGCGGCGCCGTCGCGCGCCATGAGCGACGAGGCCATGTACCGCCAGGTGCAGGCATTGAACAAGCTGTTTGGAGGTGAGGAGGCATAGGCGCTGTAAAAAATCTGATGGTCCGCGTAGGCGCGGATTTTTCGGCCATTACGAAGCAGAGCAAGAAGGCCACGGGCAGCATCGTGACGATGATCTCCAGCGTGAACCGGGCCACGGGAAAGCTGGAGGGCGCCTGCGCCAAGATGACGGGGGCGCTGCGGGGCCTGGGCTCCGCCCTGGGCGTGGCCGGGTTCGCCGTGCTGGCCAAGGAGGCGGCGGACGCCTATAACGAGGTGCAGGAGAACAACGCGGCGCTGGCCCAGGTGATGAAGAACACCATGGCGGCCAGCCAGGCGGAGTATCAGAGCATCCTGGACCTGTGCGACGCCCAGGAGAAGCTGGGCGTGGTGGACGGCGAGGTGGCCAAGGCCGGCGCGGTGGAGCTGAGCACCTACCTGGGGCTGAGCAGCAGCCTGCAGACGCTGATCCCCGTGATGGACGATATGCTGGCGCAGCAGTACGGACTGAACGCCACCAGCGAGAACGCCGTGAATATCGCCACCATGCTGGGCAAGGTGATGAATGGCCAGACCGGCGCGCTGAGCCGGTACGGCTACAGCTTCACAGAGGCTCAGGCGGCCATCCTCAAGTACGGGGACGAGGCACAGCGGGCGGCGGTGCTGGCCAGCGTGGTGGAGGACAGCGTGGGCGGCATGAACGAAGCGCTGGCCCAGACGCCCAGCGGGCGCATCCGGCAGGTTAAATTTGCACTGGGCGAGGTGCAGGAGAGCTTCGGACAGGCCATTATGACCATCGCCCAGGTGTTTCTGCCGCTGATCCGGACGGTGGCCAGCATCCTGGGCGCCGTGGCGGCGGCAGCCAACCGGGCGGCCCAGGCCATTGCCAATGTGTTCGGCGTAAAAACGCAGATGACGGCGGCCACCGGCGGCATCAGCGGCGCCACCAGCGCCATGGACGACCTGACGGACAGCACGGAGCAGGCCGCGGGGGCGGCGGAGAAGCTGCA
Source organism: uncultured Oscillospiraceae bacterium (assembly GCA_937915075.1). Lineage (GTDB taxonomy): Bacteria > Bacillota > Clostridia > Oscillospirales > Oscillospiraceae > Hominicoprocola. The sequence goes on along the minus strand of CALDMA010000086.1, from coordinate 13,041 downwards.
GACCTTCGGCTTTGACCAGCTGCAGAAGCTGGGCAGCGCCAGCAGCAGCGGCAGCGGGGCCGAGGCAGCGCAGACACCGCTGGCGGGGGACTACGACGTGAGCTGGGACGCCAGCGGCACCGAGGAAATGGCCGAGAGCGCCGCGTGGCTGGAGAAGATCCTCCGGCGGCTGAAGAAGACGGCGGAGAGCCTGGACTTCACGAACCTGGCGGAAAGCTGGGGACGGCTGAAGGAGAGCGCCGGCGCCCTGGGCGAGACCATCGCCGAGGGGCTGGGCTGGGCCTATGACAACGTGCTGGAGCCGCTGGCGAAGTGGACAGTGAACAGCCTGGTCCCCGCATTCCTGGATCTGCTGAGTGGGTCCTTCAGCTATTTGAACGCCGTCCTGGAGGCGGTCGGGCCGCTGATCGACGATGTGTGGACGAACTTCCTGCAACCGGTAGCCAAGTGGACGGGCGGCGTCATCACGGACGTGCTGGAGCTGTTCGCCAGCGACCTGCAGAACATGGGCGACACCATCGCGCAGAACCAGGACCTGTTTCAGCTGCTGGTCATCACCGTGACGGCTTTCGGCATCGCGCTGTGGGCGGCTGCGTCGCCCATCAATGCGATCATCGTGGCTATCGGCGCGCTGGTGGCCGTGGGCATCGTGCTGGCGAAGAACTGGGACACCATCAAGGAGAAGGCGAAGGCCTGCGTGGACGGCATCAAGGCGTGGTTTTCCGGCATCGGCGAGTGGTTCAAGACCACGGTGCTGGATCCCATCATCAACTTCTTCCGGAACTTTGTCAACGGCATTCTGACCTTCGTGGAGGGCGTGGTGAACGGGGCCATCAACGGCATCAACGCCGTCATCAACGCCATCAACCGCATTCACTTCGACATCCCGGACTGGGTGCCGGTGATCGGCGGCAAGAGCTTCGGCTTCAACATCCCCACGGTGGCGCAGGTGGCGCTGCCGCGGCTGGCGGACGGCGCCGTGCTGAAGCCCAACCAGCCCTTTGCGGCCATTGTAGGCGACCAGAAGCACGGGACCAACGTGGAAACGCCCCTGGGCGTGATCCAGGACGCGCTGCGCGCCGTGATGGCGGAGCAGGACGGCGGTGTGGAGACCAACGTGGAGGTGCGCTTTGAGGGCAGCATGAGCGCTCTGGCGCGGTACCTGCGCCCGTACATCGAGGCGGACAGCCGCCGCGTGGGCAAGACGGCCAGCGTGGCCAAGGGGGTGACGTGATGCAGGACCTCATCCAGATCAACGGCACCTACTACAACGCGGCCATCACATCGCTGAAGCGGAGCCAGAACGTGACGGACAGCGACAACGCCGGGCGCACCAAGGCGCCGGCGGCGGAGATGATCCGGGACGTGATCGGTACCTTTGTCAGCTACACGGCCACCTTTGAGGTGGGCCGGGCGGCGGACGGCAGCGAGGACGCGGCGGCCTACGACGCGCTGGTGCTGGCGCTGAGCCAGCCGGTGGATTATGTGCCGGTGGTGATGCCCTACGGACAGGGGACGCTGGCCTTTGACGCCTATGTGACGAAGGTGGAGGACGAGCTGAGCCTCAACCTGGGCGCGGGCAAGCGGCGCTGGGGCGGGCTGAAGGTGACATTCACCCCCATGCGGCCCCAGTACCGGCCATGAGACAGTGCCCCGGTGTCCATTTAGGACACCGGGGCGGGACATACGAGAAGGAGGTGGAGGGCCGTGGCAAACGACCTTAAGATCACCTATATCGACGAGCCGGTAGGCGCGCTGGAGGGCACGACGCCCTCTGTGACGAGCCTGCAGGCTTTTTGCGCGCTGGAGGACATTTTGGACACAGAGAACAACGCGCCGCAGCGGGCCACGCTGGAGGACGGCTACTGGGTGCTGGGCACTGCATATCACTTTTTCAGCGATGAACCGGAGAAGGAGACATGGGGCCTGTTCAGTCAAGCCATCAGCGGCGGGGACGGATCCTTTGCTGCGCCGGTAGTTCTGACGCTGGAACTGGACGACCTGTACAGCTCCATCGGGCTGACGCTGCGGTTCGATCCCTATGGGCCGACATGGTGCAGCAACATGACGGCGGCGTGGTACCGGGACGGCGCGCTGCTGGCCCAGGAGGATTTTGCCCCGGACGACTGGGAGTATACCTGCTATAAGGAGGTCCGCAACTTCAACAAAGTTGTGCTGACCTTCAAGGCCATGAGTCACGGATACCGGTACCTGAAGCTGGAGCGTATCAGCTACGGCATTACCCGCGTGTTCGACAGCGAGGAGTGCTATGCGGCGGATCTATACCAGGACACCAACGTGGTCAGCGACGAGCTGGCGGTGAACACGCTGGACTTCACGCTGCGGAACCGCAGCGACGTGGGCTTCCTGTTCCAGCGCCGACAGGGACTGCGCGTGACCTTCGGCGATGAGCTGCTGGGCGTCTACCACATCAGCACCAGCAGCCGGGCGGGGAAGAACCTGTACGATATCCACGCGGTGGACAAGGTGGGCCTGCTGGAGATGGCCGGGGACCACGCCGGCGGTATCTACAACGGCGTGGCGGCCAGCGTGATCCTGGCGGAGATCATGGGGGCCATTCCCTACACACTGGCGTCCTCGCTGGCCAGCGTGGCGCTGACGGGCTGGCTGCCCAAGGCACCGCGGCGGGACAACCTGCAGCAGGTGGCCTTCGCCCTGGGGGCCATGGTACGCACCGGGCACAGCGAGGCAGTGGATATCCTGCCCATGCCCGCGGGCGACGCTACGGCCAGCTGGGGCCAGACGGAGAGCTACGAGGGCGGCAGTGTGGAGACTGCGGCGCCGGTGACGGAGGTGCAGCTGGTGGCCTATGAATACCTCACCGGAGGCGAGAGTGAGACACTGTATGACGCGGAGCTGACCGGACAGGCCCATGTGGACTTTGATGCGCCGGTGTACGGCCTGGCCGTCGCCGGCGGTGAGATCGTCAGCAGCGACGCCAACGGCGCGGTGATCGCCGGGACGGGGACGCAGGTGGTGCTGACGGGTACCAAGTACAAGGAGGTCAAGCGGATCTATGCCAAAGAGAACCCGCTGCGAAGCGGCAATGACGAGGACAACCCCGTGCGGTATGAGGGCATGACGCTGGTGAGCCCGGCCATGGCCCCGGCCCTACTGGAGAAGCTGTACGGCGTGTGTATGCGGCAGGACACCGTAAAGGGCAAGGTGCTGACGGTGACAGAGAGGCCCGGAGAAAGGGTGAGCATCCTCACGGACGACGGGGAGATGCGGACCGGACACCTGGTCAGCCTGGACTACACCGCCACCGGGAAGCTGGCGGCGGATGTGACGGTACTGTGCGACGCAGAGGAGGACGAGGCATGAGCATTATGGACACCCTCATCACCACGCGGGTACCGGGCGCGACCTACGACTGGACGGACATGGACCGGGTGGGCCTGGCCATGGACTATGTAGCCGAGAGACTGCGGGGCGTGGGCTATGACGTGACGGTGACGCCGGAGACTGAGCTGACGCGGACGGACTTCCCCACGGAGAGCCGGATGGCGCACTATCTGGGCGACCTCAGCACGCTGCGCGCCACGCTGGAGGCCGTGAAGGCCACCACGCCCCCGGTACCGTCTGCGGGGCCGGAAAGGCCCTGGCTGACGGTGACGGAGGCCAACGACATCGAGCAGATCCTGCTGGACATTGAGGACAGCGTGCAGCGCCTCCGTGCCGGCGTGTGGACGTCTGCGGAGGTATTCTGCGATGAATTTTAGGAGTGAGACATGAAAAATACGACTATTAAGGGCACCGGCAACAGCCGGTGGCTGAAAACGAGCCTGCCGGCGGGCACCACCTGGGAGCAGGTGCTGGCGCTGCTGCGAAGCGGGCAGTTCCCGGTGGACATCACCGGGCTGAACACGGAGGGCGTGCAGGCAGCCGGCACGGCTCTGGACAAAGAAACGCTGCTGCGGGACGCCATCTGCGACCGGCTGGGGCTGGACAAGGAAGGCACAGTGCCCAGCGACGTGTTCGAGCTGCTGATCGGGCTGGCGGGCGTGGTGCTGACCATCACATTCGAGGCGGCCTTCGAGGGCAAGACCTTCACGGTAACGGACAGCGCCGGGGCGACGGTGTACACCCATGTGGTGGGCGCCGGCCTCGTCCATCAGGTGACGCTGGGAAAGCTGAACGAGACTTATACCGTCAGCTGCCCGGCCAACGACGGATGCACCTACACCGACCAGGTAACGACGGGGCCGTACTTCGGCTTTGTCAAGAGCGAAATGCACACGTTCCTGGCCACGCTGACGGTGATCTGCGGCGAGGACGCCGCGGGGGCCGGTGTGACGGCTACACTGGGCGACTATTCCGTGACCGGCACCATCGGCAGCGACGGGCAGGCCGTGCTGACGCTGCGGCGCGCCGGCACCTATACGGTGACGGCCACCAAGGGCAGCGAAACGCGGACCGATACCGTGGCCGTGACGCAGGACGAGGGCAGCTATTCGGTGAGCCTGCCCTTCCGGCACATCTACGGCATCAGCTGGGACGGCACCAGCACCACAAAGTGCTCCAGGACGGACGACGCGGAGCTGCTTGTCGATCCGGTGCCGTATGTGTCGGGGGCCAGCAGCTACGGCAGCCCCTTCGACAATCTCATGCCGTGGAGTGGCATGGAGATCGTGGAGGACGACGCCTGCGGCACGCTGGTGAAGATCCCCAAGTTTTGGTACAAGCTGACGCAGAACGGCACTGGCATCAAGATCCAGATCGCGGACGCGGAGGCGGACGGGTTCTCGGTATCTCCGGCGCACATGGACCGAGGCGACGGCGCCGGGGAACGCGATGTGGTGTATGTGGGGAGGTACCACTGCTCTACGGGACGCAGCTACAAGAGCGTGACGGGAGTGACGCCGCAGAACGGCATCACCCGGTCTGCTGCCCGAAGCGGCGCCCACAATCTGGGCGCCAACGTATGGCAGTGGGACTGGGCGATGCACTTCACCATCTGGCTGCTGTACATCGTGGAATTTGCGGACTGGAACAGCCAGGCGTGCATCGGCTGCGGCTGCGGCAACGGCAGTGGCACGCAGACACAGGGCGCCAGCGACAATATGCCGTACCACACGGGCACCATGCAGGCGGCCAGGACGACCTACGGCGTAGGTGTGCAGTACCGGCACATCGAGGGCCTGTGGGACAACGTGTACGACTGGGTGGACGGGTGCTATTACAACAGCAGCGGCCTCAATCTGATCCTCAACCCCGCCAACTTCAGCGACAGCAGCGGCGGCACGCCGGTGGGTGTGCCCAGCAACGGTTATCCTTCGGCGCTGGGCGTGAAGACGGCGGGACCGTATCCGGTGTTTATCCCCACGGCGGCTGCCGGCAGCGACAGCACCTACGTTCCGGATAACTGGGACTTCAGCACGTCGAGCCCGTGCCTGCGCGTCGGCGGCTACTATTACCAGAGCTTGTACTACGGGCTGTTCTGCGTCTACTACGGCGCGGCGTCGTACTCCGACGCGTACATCGGCTCCCGCCTCCAAAAACTCCCCTGATGGGGAGGGGTGCAGGGGAGGGGCGCGCACGCCCCACCCCTGCGTGGACAACAGATAACGAGGCGCGGCGAAGCCGCGCAGCATGAATAAATCGCAGCGACCACCGGCGCGACGGCACGGCCCCAAGTCAGCGGGGCACGGCGGCGCGGAGACATGGCGCTGCGCGGGGTGCTTCGGGCATCAGCGGAGCCGGTTCTGTTCTGGCGTTCCGGATAACTGGAACTTCAACGCGTCGAACCCGTGCCTGCACGTCGGCGGCAACTATAACCAGAGCTTGAACCACGGGCTGTTCTACGTCAACTACAACACGGCGTCGAACTCCAACGCGAACATCGGCTCCCGCCTCCTCGCCTCCGCAAGCTACAGATCACTCATTCCCGCCTAAAGGCGAGAACTCGCTCCTTCCGCTGCGTCGGCTCTTCGCCGCAGATCCGCTTCGCTGGGTTCTGCGGCGAGGGGAACGGGGACGCGGCGGGCAGCGGGCGTAGAGTGAGGCCTGCGCGGTGGAATAGCTAACCATGATACCCCTGCCCGGAGCGCCGCGCACCCCAAGGTGACGAACAGCTGACAGGACACGGCTTAGTACTCCGGGCGCTGCCCGGCGAAGGAAACGGCGTGAGGCTGAAAGGAGATCTATCCTGTGAAGCGAGCGAGAGGACTGTATGAGAAGTATCTGACGCGTGAGAACGCGAAGCTGGCCCTGCTGGAGGTGAACCGAACGCACCGGTGGACGGTGGGCCACAGACCCAACCGGACGGTGCGCCGGATCGAGGCGAATATCGAGGGCGCGGTGGACGCGCTGCTGGTGATCGCGGCGGACTACCGGCCCAACGCGCCCCGGATGCGGCGACGGTGGGATGAGAGCGCCGGGAAATGGCGGGACATCTACGAGCCGGACCTGTGGCCGGATCAGTACGTCCACCATATGGCCATCCAGACGCTGCAGCCGGTGCTGATGCGGGGCATGGACGGGGACTGCTGCGGCAGTATCCCCGGACGGGGCATCCACTACGGCATGAAGCGGCTGCGGAAGTGGATGAAGGACGACCGGAGAGGAACGAAGTGGTGCGCCGAAATGGATGTGCGGCACTTCTATGACAGTCTGCGGCCCGGCGTGGTGATGGACGCCCTGCGGCGGCGCATCAAGGACCGGCGGATGCTGGACGTGTGTGAGAGGCTGATGGCCCACGGCGTGCTGATCGGGGCCTACTTCAGCCAGTGGTTTGCCAACACGGTGCTGCAGGGGCTGGACAGGCTGATCCGCGGCAGCGGATGCGCCAGGCACTACCTGCGGTACATGGACAACATCACGGTGCTGGGCAGCAACAAGAGGAAGCTGCGGAGGCTGGTGGAGGCTGTGCGGGCATGGCTGCGCTCGCGGGGCCTGGATCTGAAGGGGACGTGGCAGGTGTTCCCCACCAAGGCACGGGAGGCGGCGGCGCTGGGATACCGGTTTGCGCCGGGCGGCGGTGTGCGGCTGCGGAAGCGGAACCGGATGCGGCTCATGCGCCACCTGCGGCGGTACCGGAAGCGGAAGGCCATCGATGTGAAGTTTGCATCGGGGCTGCTGTCGCGGCTGGGCGCGATGCAGCATTGCAGGAACACGGCGTTTTACCGGAGGTATCTGCCCTACAAGGCAGTCCGCCGGTGCAAGGCCGTGGTAAGAGAATGGACACGGAAGGAGATGAAACGATGGAGTATGTATTCGGAGCCGTCCAGAGGGGCGGCGTAACGCGGGAGAGCCTTAAAGTGGCGGGCGGTCCCGATCTGGCCGTGGGGGAGTTCGTGACCATTGTGCGGGAGTACGACGACTGCACCATCACGGACCGGTGCCGGGTGGTGGAGCGTTACCACACGGAGAACGGCCCGGACGGGGTGCGCTATGACTTCTACGTCATCGGCGACCACTACCGGGACACGGACCGGACAAAGGCCATGGCAGCCACGCAGCAGGCCACGGAGATCGCCTTTGTGGTGCTGGCGGAGGGCGGCAGCATTGACGCCGTGACGGCGGGAGAGCATCGGGAGCTGTTCGCCTCCTGGGAGGCCGGCGTAGCCTATACGGTGGGGCAGTACCGGAACTCCGGGGAGAAGCTGTACCGCTGCGTGCAGGCCCACACGTCCCAGGAGGGGTGGGAGCCGGAGAACACGCCCGCATTGTGGGCGGTGGCCGCGGATCCGGCAGAGGAATGGCCGGCGTGGAGCCAGCCTCTGGGCGCCCAGGACGCCTATGCGAAAGGGGCCAAGGTGAGCCACGGCGGCAAGCGCTGGACCAGCGATGTGGACGGCAACGTGTGGGAGCCGGGCGCATATGGCTGGACGGAGGCTGCCGATGGATGAGTTGGCAGTCATTGAGGCGCTGTGCTGCCTGGTGGAGCGCGCTGTGGGGATCATCCGGGACGAACAGACGAAGGAGGCGCTGCTGCGGGAGCTGGACGCTGCCACAGGGGCGGAGGACATGACGACGGTGTCCGGATCGGACACAGGAAGGAGCGAGACATGAAAGAAACTGTTAACCCCATTTCTGCGGTGGTGGCTGCGGCGCTGGGCGTGCTGAGCGCCTACATGGTGCAGCTTTTCATCCCCCTTATCGTGCTGGTGGCCGCCATGGTGGTGGACTACGGCACGGGGATGGCCAAGGCGTGGTCCGCGGGCGAGCTGTGCAGCCGGACGGGCATCAAGGGCATCCTCAAGAAGGTGGGCTACCTGGTGATCGTGCTGGTGGCTATGGGCGCGGACTACCTGCTGCGCTACGGCATGGAGCAGGTGGGCATCCACATCAACGTGGAATTCCTCATCGCGGCGATCGTGATCGCGTGGCTCATCATCAACGAATTGATCTCCATTCTTGAGAATGTGGCGGCCGTCGGCGCGCCGGTGCCGAAGTTCCTGGTGACGCTCATTAAAAAGCTGAAGAACGTCACCGAGAGCCACGCGGAGACTGTGGCGGCGGACACGGAGGGCGCGGAAGATGAAAATTAACGAGGTGGACTACAAGTGGAACGGCTCGCTGACGAAGCGGGCCGCCACCACAAGGATCATCCTGCACCACGCGGCGGCCAAGAACTGCACGGCGCAGCAGATCCACAGCTGGCACCTGGCCAACGGCTGGGTGGGCATCGGGTACCACTTCTTTGTCCGTAAGGACGGCTCCGTCTACCGGGGCCGTCCGGAGGACACGGTGGGTGCCCACGCCGGCAACAACAACTACGACAGCATCGGCGTGTGCTTCGAGGGCAACTACATGACGGAGACCATGCCGGAGGCCCAGCAGGCCGCGGGCGCGGAGCTGGTGGCCTATCTCAAGCAGAAGTACGACATCAGCAAGGTCATCCGCCACAAGGACGTGAACGCCACCGGGTGCCCCGGCGACAACTTCCCCTTTGACGCCATTGCCTACGGGACGGTGGAGCCGGAGAAGCCGGAGGAGCCCTGCGTGAACATCACGCTGGCGCTGTATATGCTGGCCAAGGGCAGCAAGAGCCAGCAGGTAAAGCTGCTGCAGCGGACGCTGATCGGCTGGGGCTACAGCGTGGGCGTATACGGCGCAGACGGGGACTTCGGCGCGGCCACAGAGAAAGCGGTTAAGAGGTTCCAGGCGGCCAATAAGCTGGCCGCAGACGGCATCGTGGGCAGGGACACATGGACGGCCCTGATGAGGGCGTAAAACGGGCCCGGTCCCTGAGTGGGACCGGGCCTGTTTCGTTGTCATTTTGTTGACACTTGATGTCTTTTTGAACCCCGGAAACGTCCGAAAATGCGGACGGTACGGCGGTGGAATTGGACAGTAAAAACGCCGGGAGGCGTTGGAAATACAAGAAAAATCGCGTAGCCCGCATGGCTACGCGATTTTCTTGATTGGTGCCTCGTCGGGGATTCGAACCCCGGTGATTGGATGGTATAAGTGGCTATATACCGTTGTTTTTGAGATTTCCGTTGTCATTTTGTTGCCAAATGGACGCGAAATATTTGTTGACGTCGGCATCTACTTTGGCCCGTTCGGCGGGCATAGTGTGCTGGTAAACAGTCTTGAGCATATTGTTTGTGGCGTGGCCCATGCGCTCCATGGCGTACTTGTCCGGAACGCCCAGTTTGAGCATGACGGAGGCGTTAACGTGCCTCAGATCGTGGAAGCGGTAGTGCTTGATGCCGGCCTTCTCGCAGGCTGTGGTGAAGGCGTAATAGATGGCGCGGCGGCTTTGGGGGCACAGGTACTCTTGCTCCCGTGGGATGGCATTGATCAGTGCCAGGATATGCGTAGGCACTGTGAGGTACCGGTCGGAGGTGTAGGTTTTGGGGGCTTTGGCGCCCTCGTCCACGAGGGCCTGTTTGACATGGAGGACGCTACCGTTGACGCAGTCATGGGTAAGGCCGCGGATCTCTGACATACGGAGGCCAAGGCACATGGCCAGCAGCACGGGAAGCTCCACCCACTTGCCGGCCACCGCGGCGGCGATAGCTTTGATGTCGTCCTCACTGGGCAGGACGATCTCTGTGCGGATCTTCTGGGGGAGCGTAACGTGCAGGGACAGGTCAGGGGCGAACTCGCCCACAGCGGCGCTCAGAAGGCCGTAGGCGTTGCGGACGGACTTGGGGGAGGAACTACCCGCCATAGCATTTACGGCGCGCTGGACGCGCTCGTGAGACAGTACAGAGAGCTTTTGCCCCATGAGGGCAGCAAACGCGTTTTTGCGGATGCGCTTGTAGCCGGCCACGGTGGACGGAGAGAGGATGTCCGCCTTCATCTCGATATAGCGGTCGATGGCTTCGCCCAGGGTGAGGTTTACCTCCGGTGTGTCCGGGGCTTTGAGGCCGTGCTTGACGGCCATAGCCTCGGCCTGGGCCTCGGCTTTGGTGGGGCGGGTGACAGAGACATCCCGCCCGCCCACGCGGACGCGGCACGTCCAGGCACCGGAAGGCAGCTGACGGGCCGCGGGGGCGGCATCCTTCGTCTTTTTCTCCCGCACCTGGCGGGTGCCGCACCACTTGCAATAGACGCTGTCAGCGTCAATGTCGCGGGCGCAGCCTTTATTCTTGCAGCGCATGGCAGTTAACCTCCCTTTGTGGGATACTCATCACGGCGGGCAGGGTGGGGACGGAGGGGACGGAGCAGGGCGGCCATCTCCTCGCGGCTGGTATCGGGGCCGGCTGCGGCGCGGGCGGCGTAGCGGGTGGACATTCGCAGCCAGGCGCGGCCCATGGTGTAGGCGCCGGCGCAGAGCATGAGGACGGCCACCCAGGCGCCAAAGGTGAAATCTCCGCCGATGATGAAGCCGGCGTTGGGAATATTGGCGTCCATTATGAGATAGACAACAAGGCCGAGAGAGAGCAGGGCACAGAGGCCCAGCAGGCTGAACAGCACATGGCGGTAGTTGTGGAGCTGGGCGGTGAGGATCTCCACCTGCACTTGCAGGACGCGGAGATCTCCGGCGCGGTCTGCGCGCTCCAGCTGCAGGTCGTGGATCTGTTGGGTGAGTTCGCTGTCGCTGCCGGACGGCGGCGCATCCGACAGGCGCACGATGTCGTCCAGAGTGATGCCCAGCGTGGCGCAGAGGGCGGCAGCCTGGGGCACGGTGACATTTTGAAGACCGGACTGCACCTTGCAGACGGTGGAATAGGGGACGCCGGAGCGCTCGGCCAGTTCCTCGTTGGTGAGGCCGCTGCGGGCCCTGGCGGCGCGGATGGCGTCGGGATAGGCGGAGAGCTGCGGGGATAGATCGTCAAGTGCGGACATGATGGGCCTCCTCGGTGAAAAATTCAGCTTTTGGGGGTAATTGTCATAATAGCGCAGTAATTGTCATAATAAGACAGCGAGTTTTCGCGTGAGTCACTGGACTTTGCGGCTCTGGGCGGTACAATAGAGGTACCAACTGAAAGGGGAAGGGAGAATGGATGAGGACCGGAGAGAGAAGGCGCTGGCGCTGTTCGACAGCCTGAGCGAGGAAGACAGACGCGCCGTGCTGGAGCTGGCGCGGAAAATCAAAGAAGGGGAGGCGAAAGGCAAAGCGGTGTCCAAATAGGACACCGCTTTTGTCATACATAGTAGGGGTTCGGCTTTGTAAGGATGACGATAAAGTCTATTAGGGCGCCGATGCCGGCCAGGCCCAAGGTGAATATGTACAAAATACCCATGCCGATCTTGCCCTCGTAGAACTTGTGGGCGCCGATGCCACCCAGGAAGAAGCACAGCAGAGCAGCGATCCACTTGTTGATCTCCTTGCCGCGTCCATTGGCGACGGCAGTGTTCGTGTTATTCACAACAATAGTAGGCTGCGGCGCTGCCTGGGGCGCAGCGGTCTTTAAGTCGGCCACTTGCTTGCCGCAATGAGGGCAGACGACACATTCTTTGTCAATGAGCTGCCCGCAATGCTGGCAGTATTTAGTGGTTCGCTCCTTCGGTGCGAGCTGGGCGCCGCATTGCGGACAGACCTCTACATCCAGGGCTACCTGACAACCGCAGTTGGTGCAAAATTTCGTGTCGTTCATTTCTCAATACCCTCCTTATGGGACGCGTCAGAACCGGCGGCACTCTTTGATGCAGGCGCGAGCTTGTCCACATAGCACTCGATGCCATCGATATGCTCGGACAACTTTGCTTTTATGTTCTGCTTCATGGGGTCCAGAATGAAGTCTATGCCGTGCTTCCGGGCCATTTTAGCCACGGGGATGAAATCGCTGTCCCCGGCGATCAGAATGATCTGATCTACATAGCCGCCGTAGGCCAGGGAGGCCACATCAAGGCCTATACGCATATCAACGCCCTTTTGCTTTACCTCGATCTTGAAGTCATTTTTGGTGAGACTGTCGAGGGTGCGTTTTTTATCAAGAAGTGCGCGCAGCACGTCCGGCTTCAGGTCATAGCGGGCCTGCGACTCGGCCAACTCGCCGCGGCGAATGGCCAGCTTGCGCTTTTTGGCCAATGCCTCGTAAAAGGCGTTGGTCCAGCGGGTCCCGGCCTGTTCCGCGAAGGTGGTCTTGCTTCCGTCAAGGGGGTGGATCATCTCACGCGTCATAGGCGGGCAGTCGTAATAAAAGATGCGGTACAGGTCACGCGGCTCCTCCGGCAAGTCCAGATGCAGCAGACAGTAGGAAAACAGTTCGTCTGCCCGACTGTCGGCATCTTTTCTGCCCCAGAGGTCCATGGCGCGTTTGCGGTAGTAGCCGCCGTCAACGAGGATGGCCGTTTTGCGTGTTTCTCTCTTGTTCACCAATATCTCCCCTTTTTGAAAAATAAAACCCCTGGGGTCAGACCATCCCGAAAGGTGGGAGTCTTTGCCCAGGGGTTGTGATAACTGTACAACGCTATTGTTGTACTGACTATACTATTCCCCCGGAGCGCATTTGTCAACCTTTTTGTAGCAAATTTGCTACAAATTTTTTTGGAAACGGAGCTGAGGCGGGATGCAGCCGGACGCGCGGCCTATTTCTCTTCCCGCTGGCGGCGGAGCATATCGGCCAGCAGCTCGTTCTGCTGCCGGGCGCTCATGCCGTCAAACAGGCGGATAAACTC
>CALDMA010000085.1 GCA_937915075.1 uncultured Oscillospiraceae bacterium | reverse complement strand
GGACGAGTGGGACAGGATTCCCTCGCCGGGGGCGATGGGCTGCTCCGCGATGATCTTTTCCATCAGCGTGGAGAGCGTGGGGGATAATTCGTCAGGCTGTGACCAGCCTAACATCTGCGTGAGATTGCCTTGTGCATCAGCGTCGATCAGCAGGACTTTTTTACCTTGCCGAGAAAGACCAATGCCGAGGCTGGCGGCTGTGGTGGTTTTGCCGACGCCGCCTTTCTGATTTGCCAGTGCTATTGTTTTCAACGGGACACCTCCTCCAACAAAAAAGAGCCTTGCGGCTCCTGTTCTAACAAAGCTGTTTCTTCTTGCAGCTATTTCTTTTTCGGGTAGTATTCTTTCTATTCTCAGTCTTGCTATAATCTCAGTCTTATTAGATTTCGATTATCGAATGTCCAGAAGTTCGGAAATCGAATGTCTTGAAATTCGATTATCGAATCTCTGAAAATTGCAGAATAATCCTGCGGTGAAAATGGCGCGTTTAGGTCTGAATAAGGTGATTTATGCACCAGAAAAGTTTTTCACATAAATCAGCGTAGGCCGCCCCAGCCCTTGCCGTTTGCGCTCAATCAGGCCGATACCCTTGGCGCTGTCCAGTTCGGCAAAAAGCCGTGCTGCTTTCTCGGAACGACAGCGTAAGGTGGACATGACCTCCTCTGCTGTGAAGATGATAAAGACACGATTCTGCTCGTCGATCCAACCGTTCCGATAGGATAGCTCCATGCGGTCAAGCAGTAATCCATACAGCAGCTTTGCGTCGGTCGAAATCTCCGCAAAGCGCTCATCGGTCAGCAGCAATTTGGGAATACGAAAAAAGGCGTATTGCTCACCGGCATGGCCATAGTAATAGGGCAGGGATAAGGCCATAGCGTTCACTTCACATTCTATGGGATATAAAAGGGCAGGGGAATCCCTGCCCTGAGATTTCAAATTTTTAATTGCTCGGTACACTTTTGTAACAGAGCTTGAAATTTTGGGAGTTTCCTATTTCCGCGTAGGCAATAGGACGATGAAAGAAAAGCTACAAGCGAATCCCTTGTAATATTCCAACCTTTTCTTCCGAGTATGGCAGTAATACGCTTTTCGAGTACCCAGCGTTGAATAGCGGTCATTGAAAACCCTGTCAGTTCCCTGATTTGCTGTGTCCGAAGGAGGTCTGGCAGGTATGAAAAATGCACCCGTAGCACCTCATATATTTGCCGGTTTATATTTTCATCATTTCCATAAAGCGTATCCTTTTTGTAAAGATAGGCAAGTGCATCTGTGAGCTTAATGTGATGAATACGCCCTGTGGGAGTATCTACTATCTTATATGAGATTTCTCCGCGCCGGGTTAAATTATATGCAGTCTTGTGGCATATCCTGCACACTTCACAAAACTGCTTTTGTGTGATATACTCCGGATATGTCGCAGCAATATCCGAATAATAGGTTAGCAGATCCATTTCAGTTCTCCCTTCTGGTGATTGCCGACAGCAGAGAAAACCAATGATCCTCAGAAATGTGGTCTATCCTATTTTCTATCCTTTGTCTATTTCTGCTCGCATTTTTCGGAAAATGCGAAAGCGACTGCCACCCCTGTTTTTCTTGTATCAAATACCAAAAAGTCCTGATTTTTCAACGAGTTCAAGGCATAGTAACTACCGTGTACTGCTTCGATGTGACGCCTAAGTGGAACAGTTTCGAAATTACTCGAAATCAGTTTGAGGGAAACCTCACGTGGGTTCGAATCCCACCCGCTGCGCCAAAAAGCCTGTGATGTTATAGCATCACAGGCTTTTTTTGGTGCCTTAAGGCGTGGAAATAAACCCCCGGTTCTACCGGGGGAAGAAAAATAGCTTTAGCATGAGGCTTTCCGAAGGAAAGCAAATACTTGAGAGTAAACATTTGAGCGAGAAAGAGACGTTGAAAGAATAGGCTTTGCCCGTACCCGTTTACGGGTGGCAGTGCGTGTGATGCGATAATATAATTCGGTGCCCCTTATAGGGGCTATGCCGGTAATAGCCCCTTTTAGGGGCAGGTCAAACCACCAGTTTACTGGTGGTTATGATTCATGGGCATCGATGGGACGTGCGCGTTGCCGGCACTGGGGCAGAGCGGCTCGTTGTTGTCCCTGACCGCATCTTCGGGAGCGATGCAACGGGCGGCCATCACGCAAAGCCGTATTTGCGCTTGACGCGCTCGAGCTTATCGAGCATCGGCTCGGCGAAGAACCAGAGGAAAATCACCGTGGAGACGGCCTGCACCGCGTCCATCGCAAAGCCGGAGGCACAGTAGACCGCAAGGCTCTGCCACGTCAGCGCGCCCGTGGCGAGCAGCGCGGAGTAGGCGTTGAGCAGGATGCCGTAAACGGCAAATGCGCTCGCCGCGCCGTAGGCGCAAAGCGTCTCCCGCTTCTTCGGCAGACCGCCCCTGTGGAACACCGGCCCCGCGAAAAAGCCGCACAGTCCCATGCCGAGCATCTGCCACGGTGTCCACGGACCCTGTGAAAAGAGAATGTTGGAGACCAGCATCGTCACCGCGCCCACGAGGAAGCCCGTCTCCCCGTCGAGCGCCGCGCCCGCGAGGATAGTCAGCGCCAGTACGGGCTTGCACTGCGGCAGCATGAAGAAGGCCGCGCGGCCCGCCACGCCGAGCGCGCAGAGCACTGCGGTCACGACCAGCTCCCGCGCGCGGGGCCTGCGTCCCTCAAAGGCAAGGAAGAACGGCAGCATGGCCTCGAGCACCATCAGGAGTGAAACGGCGTAGTAGCTCCGGTCGCCGAGCAGCTTCGGACCAAACAGCAGCGTCAGGGGGATGAGCAGAAGAGCGATCAGGGAGGAGACGGTCGTGCGTGGGGAAAGCCTCCGCATTTCCGGCGGTGCGGTGGGCGTATCCGGCGCCGCCTTCGGCGGCTGCGGTGGGGGCTCTTGCCGCTCTTTTTTTGGCGCTTCCCTGCCGCCGCAGGCGGCAATGATGTCCTCCGCTGTCACGGCCTCGGGCAGCCGGTCGCGCGCCATGCGGTTCGCTGCCGTGGTGTAGAAGCGGTTGCGGGCGAAGAACTCCCGCGGCGCACCGTCGGCAGCGATGGCACCGTCGAAAAAAAGTGCGCAGCGCTGCGCGTAGGCGGCGCAGAACTCGACGTCGTGGCTGACCAGGACAACGGTCACACCCTGCGTGAGCAGGTTTTGCAGAAGCTCGGCCAGCTCCGCCTTGAAGGCAGCGTCCAGTCCGCGCGTCGGCTCGTCGAGGAGCAGGATATCGGGCCGCGTGAGCAAAATCTTGGCCAGCGCCGCGCGCTGCTGCTCGCCGCCGGAGAGGTCGTAGGGGTGACGGTCCAGCAGCGTGCCCAGATGGCAGAGCGCGGTGACGCAGGCGAGCATCGCCGCGTCGGAGGTGACCTCGGCGAGATCCTCGCGCACGGTTTTTTTGGCAAAGAGCGCCTGCACCTCCTGCGGCAGGAGCGCCGCTTTTCCGGTGACGCAGATCTCTCCGCGGTAGGGCTTTTGCAGGCCCGCGAGCAGCCGGAGCGTGGTGGACTTGCCCGCGCCGTTGCCGCCGAGGATGGCGAAAAGCTCGCCCCGCCGCACCGTCAGCTCCAGCCCGCGCAGCACATCCGGCGCGTCGGACGCATAGCGGAACCATGCGTCCGAGACGGTCACGACCGTTTCCTGCGAGGGCGCGGGCAGCGGGCGCTCCGGCACGCTCTTGAGGGGGTGCGAGGCGACAAAGTCCGCGAGCCAGTCCCGCCCCTCGCGCACGGAGACAGGACAGGGAAAATCGTTCTCTACCGCCGCCCACACACGCATGGCGGCGGGCATGGCGCGGAACAACTCATGTCCCACCGTGCGCAGCTGCGCGCCCACGGCGCGCGGCGTGCCGTCCGCAAGGACCGCCCCGCCGTCGAGCACGATGGCGCGGTCGGAGAGCGGCAGCGCATCCTCCAAGCGCTGCTCGGAGAGCAGCACCGTCGTGCCCAGCTCGCGGTTGACCCGCGCGAGCGCGGCGAGAAAATCCGCCGCCGCAATGGGGTCGAGCTGTGCGGTCGGCTCGTCCAGAATCAGCACGTCCGGCTGCAACGTCAGCACGGCGGCAAGGTTCAGAAGCTGCTTCTGTCCGCCGGAGAGCGACGCCGCCTCACGGTGGAACCAGCTCTCCATGCCGAAAAAGCCCGCCATCTCGACGACGCGGCGGCGGATGGTCGGCGTATCGTACCCGAGGCTCTCCAGTCCAAAGGCCAGCTCGTGCCAGACCTTGTCAGTGACAATTTGGTTTTCCGGGCTTTGCTGCACAAAGCCGATACGCTCCGCCTGCTCGCGCGGCGAAACGTCGGAGAGCGGGCGGCCGGCGAAAAGGACCGCGCCCGAACGGTCGCCGTTGGGCGCAAGCGCGGTCTTGAGCTGGCGGAGGAGGGTGGATTTGCCGCTGCCGGAAAGCCCGCAGAGCGTGACAAACTCGCCCGCGCGGAGCGTCAGGCTCACGTCCCGCAGGGCGGGCGCGGACTGCCCGGGATAGGTAAACGTCAGGTTTTCGATGCGATAGAGCTCCATGTGCGCTCCTCCCTTCTCTGCAGCAGCACCGGCGTCAGGCAGAGCAGAAAATACGCGAACAGCACGCTCGCGGAATACGGCGTCAGCGCGCCGCGCGCCGTGGGATAGTAGCGCCACTTCACGCCGCCGAGCGCCCAGCCTGCGGCGACGTAAGCGCCGCAGAGCGTCAGCCACAAAAGCAGCAGCCTGTCGCGGCGGCTGAAGCGGTAAAGGGAAAAGGCTGTGCGGCCCGGCAGGCCGTAGCCGCGGCTTTTCATGCTGTCCGCCGTCTCCACGGCGTTCTCTAAGCTCCATGTCACCATAACGGAAAAGACCGCCACGGCGCTCCTGAGCTTTTGGAGCCGGCCCTTTTCCGCGTACAGCCCTATGCCGCGGCGCGCCGCCGTTACCTCGCGGAGCTTTGCCTGAAAGCGGGGCACAAAGCGCAGCGTCATGGAAAGCAGGAGCGAGAGGGCGGGCACGACGCGCCCGAAAAGGTGCATGAGCTTGTCCGAGGTCATGACCGTGTTCCAGCAGGAAAACCATAGCACGACGGCGGCGAGCATCGCCGCGGCGGCGAAGCCGTAGGCGATGGACTCCAACGTCAGGGGGTTGCCCGAGGGGAGATAGGCCAGAATGGTCGCGCCCTCGTGATTGAAGGCAAGGTTCACCAGCGCGGCGAGCAGCGCCGACGGCGCGAGCCAGAGCGCGGTGCGGCGCACCGCCGCGCCGCCGTTTAACTGCGCGGCACACCGGAGCGCAGCGCAGAGCGAGACGGCAAGGCAGAGCGGGTGCAGGAAAAACATGGAGAACGTCAGTACCAGCACGAAATAGAGTAGATTTACCGTCGGATGGCAGGTGAGAAAGGCGTGATGCTTCATGCGCCGACCCTCCCGCCGACATCCGCGCCGAAGTCGCAGGTGTAGACCCACTCGACGGTGTCGCCGTCCGCGAGGACATAGCGTGAACAGCCGTAGTTGGGGAATTCACCGTTCACGCGGTACATCCAGCCCGAGCCCTCGCCGCAGTCGAACTCGTAAAGGTTGCCGATGCCCTCGATGTAGGCGGACTGATAGACCGGCGTTTCGGAGAACTCCATGTGTATTTTGTTCTCGCGGCACACCCGCTTGAGCACGTCAAACACGCTCTCACCCTCGGCAAATTCCACCGCAGTCGGAGCCAGCAGAACGCCGTCCGCGGGGACGAGGTCGGTCTTCTCCGCGTCAAACCGGTCGAGATTTTCCAAAATCGCCGCGCATGAGATGGAGACCGTACACGTCGGCACGGTGCTCTCCGGTGATGCATCGGGCTTGTTGGAGGAGCTGTCCTGTGCGTCGGAGCTGTCGCCTGTCGGCAATGTGTCGGCGGCGTTTCCCTCCGGCGCGCCGCTTTCCACCGGCTGCTGTTCTCCGACCGGCGGCGCTTCCTCCTGTCGCTCAGTTTCGGAGGGAGCGGACGTGTCGGGCGTATCCTGCGCCGCATCGGGCGCGGACGCTTCACTCTGCGTCGGCGCAGGTGTCGGCGTCGGCTCTACTGCCGGTGTGCCGCAGGCCGCGAGCGCGAATATCAGTGCAAATGCCAGCAGCGCCGCGTGAAAACGCTTGGCTGTTTTCATGTCCGTCTTCCTTCTTTCGTTTCGGTATTGCGATGCCATCAGGCGGCGGGCTGCGTCAGCGCCGCCATCCGGTAGAGACCGCTCTCGCCGCGCTCCGCGCGGATGAGCGACGCGAGGGCGCAGGCCGCCTGCTCGCTTGCCATGAGATTCGTTTCCCCACCGCGCTCGTGGCAGAAGCCGCCGTCCGTGGTCTGATAGGTCAGCAGCGCGTCGAGCGCGCTGTGACCGTTCTTTACGAAGCGGCTGTCGTCCGCACCGAGACCCAGCGCGTTGAGCGCAAGGAGCACCTGCGCGCAGCTCTCGGCATTCTCACTCCCCCAGGAGGAGAAGCCGCCGTCTGCGTTCTGCATAGCGCTCAGGCAAACGAGCGCGCGGTTGGCTGCCAGTTGGACGCTGCTCTGTTCCCGATACTTCGCCAGCGCCTGTAAGGCCATAGCGGTCAGGTCAGGATCGGCGGCCTCGCCCATGAAGCTCCAGCCGCCGTCTGCAAGCTGGGCGGCAAGGATGGCGTCCACATACAGCTGCCGCGTCGCCTGCGTGTCCGCCGCCGTGTTCTGCGGCATGGGATAATCGCGGCTGTCGAGCGCGAGGAGCGCGTAGATCGCGCCGTTCACGCCCTGCGCCGTCGTCTTTTCGTAGTCGCCAAGCGGGAGCGTCAGGTCATAGCCCGCGACGTCCCGTGCGTCCTTTCCGAGCGCGGAGAGCGCGAGAATGACGCGGCTGTACTCGGTGTACTTGCGTTCGCTCAGCACGCCGTTTGCTTCGCGGACGGTCTGCTCGAGCGCGGCGAAATAGTCGGTGAAATAAGCGGTTCCCGTGTCCGCGCCGCCGCGGGCGAGGGCGAGCACCGTCCACTCGCCGCCGAGACTGCCATAGCGCGGCGCGCTCACGGCAGCGGTCAGGTAGGCTGACGCGCGGTCATAGGCGGTCTGCGCGGCGCTCTTGCCTGCGGTATCCTTGGGCAGCTCGCAGAAGCGCTGGAGAATGGCCGCCAACTGCGCGCGCGTCGCCGTAGCCCGAGGGCTGAGCGTCGTCTCACTCGTGCCGTTGATGATGCCCTTCATCACGCACCAGTGCATGGCCTCGTCCGCCCAATCGCTGATGCTGGCCGCATCGTCGTAGCGCAGCGGGAAGTACCACATACCGGCAAAGCCCTGCCCCTGCGCCTTGACATAGCGGTAGAGGATCGTGGCGAGCTGCTCGCGCGTGATGGCGTCGCTCGGGCCGAAGCTGCTCTCGCTATAGCCGGTGACGACGCCGGTGGAGGCTGCCCAGCGCACGGCCTCGCCGTACCACGCGCCCTCGTCCACATCGGCGTAGCGCATGGCATAGTTGACTACGGGGCTGCCCGCGAGACGCCAGAGGATGGTGACGATCTGGCCGCGCGTCGCCGTGCCGTCCGGCGCAAACTCGCTCTCGGAAACGCCGGTCATAAGGCCCCTTTCATAGGCGTATTGCACCGCGTCCGCGTACCACGCGGTATCCGCTGCATCGGTGAACGGCAGCGCCGCATCGCGCATAACGACAAAGGTACTCAGGTGCGTTGCTTCCACGCGGACAAAGAGCGCATCGTTTTTCTTTATGCATTGGCCGCTTATGTGCTCCATCGTACCGTCGTCGCTGAGGATAAGGACACGGCAGGCATCGCCCGCGCGGAATCGCTTGCTGTCCACGGGAATGTCGATCAGCAGCTTCTTGCCGCCGAAGGTCGTGACCGGTTTGCCGCCGATCACCAGCGTGACCTCAACGATGGAGGCGCCGTCAAGCTTCTCATGAGCGAGCCTGTCCGAAACCTCTTCGGCCTTTTTCTCCGTGATCTCAAGCTTCAGCTCAGAGCCGCTGTTCTTCGCCAATTCACCAAGTAACTCGGCGCGCAGGCTGACGTGCGCCTTATCGGTTTCGATAACGAGCTGCACGCCCTGCTTCGCCGCGTTCGCCGCGGCAGACTTCGGCAGAGAGACGGCGATGCTGTTCACCTTGCCCTTGATCTCCGGCGTGATGGTCACGGTGTCCTCGCCGGACTTCTTCACCGCGTTGAGCGCCTCACTCAAGTCCTTGTAGGAAACGGACGCGCTTGCTGTGCCGTCTTTGATGGCAGTGACAGGCGTGATCGTAGAGCCGACCGGCTTGACATACCACTTACCGGCATCGGGGTCAAGCGTCCAGTCGTTGGTGTAGTACCACACGATGCGGTCACCGTCTTTGATCGCATAACTCGTCAGGCCGACATCCGGCAAATCGCCATTCACCTTGTAAAGCCAGCCGGAGTTTTCGCCATTGTCAAATTCACTCAGCGTTTTCCCGTCCTTGCTGATGGAGCGAACGTAACCGCTTTCCGCGCCGACCTGGGACATACCGGCCTCGTCAAGCGCCTTAATAAGCGCGTGATAGACCGTTGCACCCTCGCCCGGAATGGTGACGGAGCCGTTGAACCAGTAACCGCTGTCCGCCTTGATCGTCATGCGGACGGTGATCTCCGTGCCGGCCGGCGGCTTGGGTGTTTCAGCCTCGCCGCTGCCGGTCGCACGGCCCGGCTCGACCGGATTGGCGCTGAAATCGTATACATTGAACGCTTTGCCCTCTTCAAAATGCGCCAATGCCGCCAATGCGCGGAACGCCTGTTCGGTGGCCAGCGCGTTATCCTCGCCGGAGTAGCGGAACTGATTTGTCCCGGTATTGACGTAGGACAGCATTCCGTCCACTACACTGGCGCCGGAGACGGAGGTCAGGGACGCGGGATCTTTGCCCAGAGCCAGTAGGCCGATCATGACCATGGCGTCGGAGTTTGCGCTGCTGAAGGAGCCGTTTGCATCCATGGCGGAGGGAAGCGCGGCGAGAATGGTATCCACCACTTCTTTCGCATCCGCGTTGGCGCCGTAATACTTTGCAAGAGCGGCCAAGGCAGCACCAGCGGTGTCCGGACTGGCGTAGGTGACGCCATTCCATTCGTAGCTGAAAAGCCCTGTGCCCATGTTGGCCTTCAGAACGCCGATCAGGGCATTGACCTGCTCAGATGTCAGACCAACATTGCCTTGAAGATCCGCCAGAAGGACATAGGGTGCAGCGTACTGGTCGGCCTGCGCTGCCATTTGGGTCAGCTTCGCAGCGTTATCCACAGCAGCATTGCTGTTGACCGGATAGAGCTTTCTGCTGTCGATGCCCAGGGAGCGCAGGACGATCTCAATGCGGGAATGAGCGGAGAGTGTAACCTCGCTGCTGTTTGCCTCTTTGATGAGCAGATTCAAAATATTCTGCTTTGCCGCATCGGTAAGCTTTGCGGTCTTGCCGGGCAGCGCGGAGTAAACCGCCATATCCATGGCCGTCCACGCATCCTTGGTATCCGTATAGCCGGATGCAATGGCGTCCATGAGTTCGGTACGCTTTTCGGGCGCCACCGGAAGAAGAACCTGTACGCTCTTGCGGTATGTATTTCCCTCGCCATCCGTCAGAAGAAGATCCACTTGGATGGATACCGTGGCGCAGGTGTCATTGGGCTTTACCAGTGTCAAGGTGCTGCCGCCGGTGAGGTGCGCGTCGGTGACCGCATAGGTGACGGTGATGCCCGGCGCAGCGGTTTCGCCCGGTTTCAGAAGGCTGAGGGCGGAACCGGCTGCCGTGGAGGCGGGGACGGTGAGGGAATCCACATACTTGGCGGCCTCGTTTTCCAGAGCGGGGAGGTTGATGCCGAACAGCGCGTAGAGCGTATCGCCCACTTTCTGACGGGTGGAGAGAGTCATGCCCTCCAGCGCGGCCTTCTGGCTGTCCGTCTGGTAATCGTTGGTATTGCCGACGACGGAGAGGTTTTCGCCCTCCGGCTGGGTGCAGTTGCCGAAGGCGTTTTTCACGGTGATGCGGTTGACAAGGCCGGAAACCGTGCCGCTGAGGGTACCGGCAAGACCGCCGTTATAGCCCTGCGTGGGGATGCCGGTGATGGTGACCTGTCCCGCACCGATGACGGTGTCCGCCGCGGCGAGGGAACCGGCGAAGGAGCCGGTGTAGTCGGTGCCGGTGACCGCGCCGAGGCTATAGCAGTTCTTCACCGTACCGGTGCTGCTGCCCGCAAAGCCGCCGGTGTGGCTGCTGCCGGTGACGGCGCCTTCCGCGTGGCTATCGTAAATGTCGCCGCTGCTGCTGCCTGCGAAGCCGCCGGTGGAGTTGGTGCCGGTAACGGAGCCGATGGCCGTGCTCTTGGTGACGGCGCCGCCGTTTTCGCCTATCAGGCCGCCGGTGCTTTCTTTGCCGGTGACAGCAGCGGAGGAGGAGCACTTGTCGATGGAACTGGCGATGGAGAAGAGGGTGTCGGCATCGGCCTTGCCCTCATTGAGACCCACGAGACCGCCGGTCCGCGTTTCGCCGCTGACCGTACCGGAAACGGCGCAGCCGCCGATGAGGTTTGCCGTGTTCTTGGAAAGGTCGCTCGGGTCCAGCGTTACCTGCGAATAGCCCACCAGACCGCCGACCTTTTCCTTGCCGGAGATTTTCACATTTACAAGGTTCAGGTTCTGGATCGTGACGCCCTTGATGACGCCGAAGAAGCCGACGTTATTTTCTCCGGTGACGGTGACGTTGGAAATAGTTTTGTTCTGCCCGTCAAAGCGGCCGGTGAAGGGATGGTCCGTTGTGCCGATGCCGGGGAAGTTGACGCCGGCGAGGTCCAGAGCATTTGCCAGCTTGTAGTTTTTGCCCAGCGTCGCCGCGTCCGCGGCGCGGGCCAGAGCGAGGAGGTCGTCCACGGTGGAAATGGTCTCCCACTGGATGCTCTCGCCGGAGAGGGAATCCCAGCTGGGACCCTGGAAGTGGTTCTCGGTGGTGCCTTCGAACCAGAGGACCTTGTCGCCGTCCTTCACCGTGGCCAGCGAGGCGCTGACGTTGGAGAGCTTGTCGTTGACGGTGAACATCCAGCCGTCCGGCTCGTTCACTTCCCTGCCGTTGATGGTGTGGATGAAGCGGCCGAAGGTGGAGGTGGTGGAGTAGGAATAGGTCAGCAGTTTCTGCTCCTGCGCCGCGTCCATCAGGTCCACCAGACGGGTGTTGCCGTTGGAATCCATGGTGACGGAGATGATGTCACCGGACTTCTCGAAGGAATAAGTGCCCTTATTATAAGTGGCAATGGCGATCTGAACGGTGATCTTCGTGGTCTGGGCCGTTTCGGGGGCCTGAACGCCGTCCAGATAGGGAAGGCCGTTGTTGTGCTCACGGTCCTGCGTCCAGACGCCGGACTCACTGCCGGAGAGGGCGGTGAGGAAGTCGGCCGCCTTCATTTCGTCCAGCGCCTTGCGGATGGCGTTATAGTCGTGGCTGGAGGCGGTGGCGCTGTTGTAGTAGCAGTTCGTGATGCCGTCGGACTGGTCATACTGGAAGGAAGACCAGTCCTGGTTGCCGCCGATGAAGCCGTTGCCCTCTTTCTCGGTGACGGTGACAACGCCGACCGCGTAGCAGTTTTCATAGACGTTGCCCAGATAGACGGAGCGCCCTACGAAACCGCCGGAATGCGTGCGGGCGGAAACATTGCCCAGGGCAAAGCAGTTGCGGATGGTGCCGCCGTAGCCAAGGCCAACAAAGCCGCCGGCATGGGCGCTCTGGGTGGAGACGTTCATGCTGGTCCAGCAGCGCTCGATGAGGCCGCCTTCCTCATTGGAACCCACGAAGCCCGCGTGGCCCACGGAGGTGGTGGTGTTGGAGGTGAGGGTGCCGCCCTGCACGAAGCTGTCGCGGATAACGCCGTAGTTCCGGCTGACCATGCCGCCCAGCACCGCGCCGGTATCGGCGGTGATGTTGGTGTTCACCACGGCGCACTTTTCAAGGCGGCCGTAGTTGTTGTGGACCAGAACGGCGGCATTGTCGGAGAAGAGGACGTTAGCGCTGTCGATGGTCAGATCATGGACATACGCGGTGGCGCCGGTGTACCAGAAGAGACCGGAGTCGCTGTTGCTGAGGGTGAGGCCGGTGATCTTGTGCCCCTGTCCGTCAAATTCGCCCATGAAGGGATAGGTGACGGTGCCGATGGACTTGGTCTTTGTCTGGTCGGCGGCGGAGAGCGTGGAGAAGTCAATATCGTTGGCAAGACGGTAGTTTTTGCTCCATTCCACCGCCTGCTTGCTGGGGGAACCGGTGCCGTCGGAAGGCTCGTCCTTCACATTGGCAAGCACGATCCAGTCTTCGGCAGAGGTGATATCCACCCATTCCTTGGTTTCGCCGGTTCCGGTGGAGGGGTCATACACATCGCTGTAGGCGGAGGGGATACTGTCGGTCAGCCCCAGCTCCTGATCGATGGCGGTGTCCGCAAGGGCGGTGACGGTGAAGGCGTACTTTTTCTCCGCGGCGAAGACGTTCGCGAAGTTGGCAGAGGTGTACTGCCCGCTGATCTGGAAGGTCTTGAAGAGCGTGTAGTCGCTGCCCTCCACCGTGTAGAGGTCGATCTGATAGGTGCCGGTGAAGTTTTCACGGCCGTCCCACTTGGCGGCGGAGCCGTCCCAGCGGACGTTCGTGACCGCCTTCATGCGGTTATAGGGGTTCTGAACGGTGGTGACCTCTTCCGCTACCTGCCGGAGGGGGGCACAGGTCAGCTCACCGTTTTCCTCCACGGCCACGGAGGCGTAGTAAATGCCTTCGGGCAGGGCGGCAAAGTCGGAAGCAAAGTCATATTCTGTGGCTGTAATGCCGGGAATATCGCGGCGCCACTTCAGGACCAGATCGTAATAGCCCAGATCATCGTCCGTGGCAAGGTCGATGAGGAAGACGGCGCGGGCCTCATAGGCATCACTGAGGGCCTTGCGGAGCTGGGCTTCCGTGGCCGCGTCAGTAGCTCCGGCGTTGTCCAGAGCATCATGCGCTTCCGAAATGGCGGCGTTCAGCTGAGTAAGGCGGGTGAGCTGCTCGGAAGTCAGATGCTCCACGATCTTGGCGTCGTCGATCATCCACAGCTTTTCCTCCGCGGTCTGGGCGGCTTTATATTCTGCCTTTTCCTCGTCGGAGAGGAGCACCCAGGTCTTCACCGCTTCCCACAGGGAGACGGTGTAGCTCTGCGCGCCGTCCTGCGCGGTCCACTTGAGAAGGCCGGTGGGGAGAGAGGACAGCTCGCCGTCCTCCGTGGTAAAGGGAATGCGGGAGAAAGCGGCGGGGACGAGAGTCACATCCTGAATGGAGGCGGTGGTATCCTGCCACTGGAGAACAGGCAGGTTGCGGTTCACGCCGCGGACGCTCTTCCAGCTTGCTTCGCCCAGCTTGTCCAGCAGACCGGACTGCATGGCGGCGAGGGTGAGGGCTTCGGCGCCGTTGGTTTTTCCGCCTCCCGTGATGCTTCCGGTCAGATAGTAGCAGTCGGTACGGCTGTCACTGCTGCTGGTCGTAAATGCGCCGGTTTTTGCGCTGCTTTCGCCCGCAATGGTACCGGTGGTGTAGCACTCGGAAATAGTGGCTGTTGTCCCTGCGAACACACCTGCTGCATAGCCGTCCGAGGTTACTTTTCCTGTGTTATAGCAAGTAGTGATCTTTGCAGATCCGTTGCCACTCGAATATCCCACGATACCACTTGCGCGGCTGTAAGAAGTGTTGCCCTTAGAAGTCACAGCGCCACTGTTATAGCAGTTTGTGACTGTTGTACTGGTAATAGCATATCCCAGAATGCCGCCTGCGTATCCACCGCCGCTCTTGGGTACATTCACCACAGCCTCATTACCGCAATTTACAATGGTGCAGGCTGTAGTTTTAGCTTTAGCCAAAATACCGGCGGCGTTGCTTGTGCCGCTGACGGTGCCCTGAACGATGACGTTTTTGATCGTGGCGGCTTTTGCCACGCCGAAGAGGCCGGCGTCCTCAACGTCGGAGACCTTCAGCCCGGAAACGGTATGGCCCTTTCCGTCGAAGCTGCCGGTGAATTCGTGGAAGTCCTTGCCGATGGGGGTAAAGGCATAGTTGCCCAGATCGATGTCGTCGGTGAGGACGGCATAGATGGCGGAAACGGTGGATGCGTTGTTGACCTTGTCGGCCAGCCATGCCAGCTGCTCGCCGTCCGCGATCTCATAGGGGGAAGCCTGTGTGCCGTCACCGGAGGGCTGGGTCTTGGCCGTGCCGTCCCACGCGGCGGAGGGGGTCAGGGTGACGGAAACGGTTTCGTCCTTGGTGACATTGAGGTTGCCGTTTACCTTGGCGTAGCCCCTGGCCTTGACCGTGTAGGTGTATTCACCGTCCGGGAGCAGATAGCTGCCGTCGGCTTCCGGGCTGATGGTCTGCCCCTTCCAGAGGACGGTGACGGCGGCGTCCGCTGGGGAAATGTTAAAGGTGACCGTGCGCTTTTCCACTGCGGTCAGGTTGACGGTTTTGCTGACCTCGCCGCCGTTGACGGTGACCTTGCCGGATGTTGCCCCATAGCCGAAAGCGGTGACGGTGTAGTTATAGGAGCCGTCGGGGAGGGTGAAGGTCCAGGTATTTCCGTTGTGTGTGCCGGTACGGCCCGCAATGGCGACTTCAGCCTCCACCGGGTCAACGGTGAAGGTGACGGCGTAGGTGGGGATCTGCCACTCGAAGATGGGGTAGCCGTCATTGATGCCCGCCGGGGTGGCGATGAACGGTGCGCCCAGCGTGGGGGCCAGATTCTTCAGCTCGCCGGAGGTTTTGGCCGTGGCGTTGGAGTCGGTGGCGGCACCTTCCAGGAAGAAGAGCTTATCCAGCGTGGAATAGCTTGCGCTGTAAACGCTGCCGACCACAGCGGCGCTGTTGGTGCCGGTGACTTTGCCGGTGGAATAGCAGGCGGATACCGTATTCTTATAATAAGAGGAGGATGCGTACAGATAGCCGACGCCGCCGCCCGCCTTGCTGACAGCGGCGGTAATGTCGCCGGTGTTATAGCAGTGGTCAACGGTGCCCTTGCCGTTCAGCTGGCCGACGATACCGCCGGCACTGTTATTGCCGGAGATGTTGCCGGTATTGGCGCAGGAAGTGACAGTGCCATTGCTGCTGCTCATGTAGCCAACAATGCCCGCGGTGTTGTAGTTGCCGGAGACGGTGGCTTTGTTGATGCAATTTTCAATGGTACCGGTATTGTTGAGAGAACCGGCAATGGAGGCGATGCCATAGGTGGAAGAACCGCTGCCGGAAATCGTGATTTCACCGGAAACGGTGAGATTTTTCACGGTGCCGGTGCCCACTACGCCGAAAAGACCATAGTGGTTGCTGTTGGAACCGGTGATCTTCAGGTTCTTGATCTCGTGATACTGCCCGTCGAAGGTGCCCTTATAAGCAGTACTGGAAGTTTTTCCGATCGGCGTCCAATTTTCGCTGCCCAGGTCGATGTCATTGCAGAGGACTGCGTTGTAGGACGCGCCGCGGCCCGCATTGACTTCCTTTGCCAGCCAGGCCAGCTCGCTGCCGGAGGTGATCTGGTAAACGCCGTCCACCTGCGAAGGCTCCGTGATGTCGTCCGCGCCTTCCCATGCGGTCTTTTCGGCCATGGAAATGGCAACGGATTCCGTTTTATTCTCCGTCAGGTCGGTAAGGTTGAGACTGCCGGTTTGCTTTGCATAGTTGGCGCACTTGAACGTCCAATCGTAGGTATAACCGGCGGGGAGCTTGTAAGTGTAGTGATTATCCTCCTCGTGGGTCATGGTGCGGCTGCCGGTGGTGACGGTGAGGGAAACGCCCTTTGCATCATCGGCAATGCCGGTGAAGTTGACGGTGTTCGTGGGCTGGGCGGTCAGCTCCACCTTCTCCGTATGATCTTCGGCGGGGACGGTGACTTTGCCGGACTTTGTCTCATAGCCGAAGGCGGAGGCTGAGTAGGTATACTCGCCCTTGGTGACGGTGTAGCTGCCGTCCGAGTTGGAGCGCAGCTCTTCACCGCCCTTTTTGACGGTCAGCTCCGCGTTGGCGGGGGTGAGGGTAAAGGTGAGCTTGTGCGGATTCAGGGAGAGCGTGACAGGGACAGTCACGTTTTTGTTTTTGACCGCGACGGCGCCGGACTTGGCGGCGTAGTCGCCCGCTTCGTTGGAAACAGAATAGGAATACGAGCCAACGGCCACATTTTTAAAGGTGTAACTGCCGCTCTCGGAAACGGCCTGCTCCGTGCCGTTCCAGGTGAGGACGGAGCCCTTCGGCTCCACGGTGAAGGAGATGGTGTAGGCGGCGTTGGGGTCAATATACTGCCAGGAGAGGATGGGGTAGCCGCCGTTGATGGACTCGGCGAGGTCGGCCCGGAAGCCGTTGCCGAGGGTGTCGGCAAGGGCTTTCAGATCGTCGGAGGTTTTGGCGGTGAGGCCGGTAGAATCCAGATTGCAGCCACCGACCGTATTTACGTTATTGAAATAGCAGTTATCAAAGGTGTATTGGGGTGCACTGCCATAAGAAGGCTTGTAAATATAAGCAAAGGAGTATGCTTTACCGGAAGAACCGGTTACCGTGCCGGAAGTGTAGCAGTTGGTGTAGGCGTGGGATTTGCTGGCGCTGCTGTTCAAGTAGCCGATGAAACCACCGGCATAATTTTTGGCAGTTACATTGCCGGAGAAGTAGCAGTTTTCGGCGGTGACGGAATAGGCGGAGCTCATTTTACCGATCAGGCCGCCCGCAACAGAGTTATACTGCGTACTGCTGCTGGTGATGTTGGCGCTGCTGTAACAGTTTTTCAGAGTGAGACTGTCCTGCAGATAACCTACCAGACCGCCGATATAGACGGCGGAAGAAGTAGATGTAGCGGTGTTGGCTACAGTGCCGGTCACACCGCAGTTTTCTATTGTCAGCGGATAACTGGCAACGCCCACCAGCCCGGCAGTGCCGTAACTGGTAGAGGCAACGCTGGATGTCACATCGGCGGCAACTTCAACGTTTTTGATCACGGCACCTTGACCGGTAGTGGCAAAAAGTCCGGCGTTGCCGCTGCTGACGTTCAGCTTGAGGGTGACGGTATGGCCGTCGCCGTCAAAGGTGCCGCCGAATTTGCCGGTGTATGGCTTTGTGATGGTGATGTCCTGTGTCAGCTTATAGCTGCCGGACGTATCCATTTGGGCAAACGCTTCGGCAGAGCTGATCTCTGTCACAGTTTCCGCCGCCCGGACCGAGGCAGGCAGCAGGCTGACGAGCATTACAAAGCTCATCAGCAGGGACAATATGCGCTTTTTCATCTGTTTTCTCCTTTCCTTCGCTGAAAAAAGCGTCTGCACCTGCCCGCTCACACGGGCCGTGCAGACGCAAAAAAGGGCGCAATGATCCCCCGGTCTGACGGCCCCCGGTTCGGGCAGGAGCTATCTCAAGCAGCTTGGGCATTCTGACTTATCTCCTCAAGGAAGCTTCACAGTGACCCGCTCGCGGGGCTTTTCACCCACATTTCCCCAGTTCCGGTTTCCCGGTGCTGCTTTGATACAATCATAACATTTTCAGAACGGCAGGATGCCCATGAAATACTCCACGGCCAGCGCCACGATGACGACGAGCGCGGAGATCAGGAAGCCGTGCACCATCGGGGCCGCGCCGGACTTTTTCATTTCGGCGAAGCTCGTGTTCAATCCCACGGCGGCGAGCGCCGTGACCATGAGGAACTTGCTGACCTTCTTGAGCGCCGCCGCGGCTGCCGCGGGGATCACGCCCGCGCTGCTGAGCACCGCCATGGCGAGAAAGCCGAGGATGAACCACGGGAAGACGCTCTTCCACCTGATCTGCACCGCGCTGCCGGATGCGACGGCTTCCTTTTTCTTCAGGTGCATACTCACAAACGAGAACACCACCACCGTCGGGATGATGGCGAGCGTGCGCGTGAGCTTGACCATGGTGGCGAAGTCGCCTGCGCCCTCGCTGAAGGCATAGCCCGCGGCGACGACGCTGGAGGTGTCGTTGACCGCCGTGCCTGCCCACAGGCCGTAGGCCATGTCGGAAAGGCCCATCGCGCGGCCCATGATGGGGAAGAGCACGATCATCGCCATATCAAAGAGGAAGGTCGCGGAGAGGGCGTAGGCGATGTCGCTGTCCTTGGCGTCGATGACGGGCGCGACCGCCGCGATGGCGCTGCCGCCGCAGATGCCGGTGCCCGCGGAGATGAGGTTCGAGAGCTTCCAGTCCAGCCCCAGCGCGCGGCCGATGAAATAGCCGCCGCCGAAGCAGGTAAGGAGCGTAAAGAGCATGACAGTGAGCGACATTCTGCCGACGTTCAGGATGGTCGTGACGTTCAGGCTCGCTCCGAGAAGGATGATGGCGAATTTCAGGATCTTCTTCGCCGTGAACTTCACGCCGGGCGCGGTGGTCTTGCCTGGCTTACGATAACCGTTGATGAGCATACCGATGAACATGGCGATGACGGACGCGCCGATGACGTCGAACGGCAGCAGGGCCTCGATGCCCTTGGCGAGCAGCGCGATGATGAGCGCGAGCGCGAAGCCCGGCGCGTAGCTTTTGATTCGAGCGGGAATGGAGCGCATGGTGATCTGACCTTTCTTTGCCGGTAGTGATTTCTTTTGAATTTGCCTTGCAGGCCGCGCGCACTTCTGCTATGATCTTCGGCAGAAGTATGTCCGAAGAGCAAAGGAGCACAATAGCTATGATAGAGAATTATGCAGAAAAAATCAAGCACGAATCCAATGGATTTATCCGGCACAACGGAATCCGCATCGTTTCCGTTGATGAGGAAAGGAGTGTGCTGGAGGCCGAGATCACCGACAACAGCCGCAACGTTTGGGGCAGCGTCCACGGAGGCTTTCTCTACACGATGGCGGACACCGCCGCCGGAGCCTTTGCGCGCATCAAGTACGGGCGGCGCAACGTCACGCTCAACGGCTCGATGAATTACCTGCGGCCCACTACGCACAGCAGGACGCTGACGGCGGTCGGGCGCGAGATCAAGGTCGGCGGGCACGTTGGTTTTTTTGAGGTCGGTATCACGGACGATACCGGCGCGCTCGTCGCCTGCGCGCAGATAAATATGTATTTTCTGGATTGAGCGGCACGCTTTCGCCTTACGCTCCGTCGTACCGGCAGGGTCGGGCGCAACGCCCGGCCCTTTTCTTCATTCCGTCGGACGGAGAAAGGATAAGGGAAGGCACGCGGCGCGTGTCTTCCCTTTGCCTTATTTTTTCCGCTGCGCGGTGAACAGGCGGACGACGGATGAGACGAGCAGGATCGCGGCGGCAATGCTGCCGGCGATGCCCGCGGTGGCGAAGCCCCGCTGGAGGGCGAGCTGGGTGCTGCCGTTCAGCCCGAGGGACATGGTGTAGTAAATACCGGCGCCGGGCAGCAGCGGTACGGCGGAGATGACCTGATACGAGGTGACCGGATACTTGCGGGCGCGGGCCATACCCTCGGCATAGACGGCGGCGACCGCGGCGGCGATGAAGTTTGCGCCGTAGGGACCGAGACCGAGCTTGCCGCACAGCAGATACGCCATCCACGTCACAACGCCGCCGAGCGCGCACAGGCAGCGCCCCCAGCCGTGGACATTGAAGAGGATAACAAAGCCGGTGCAGGCGACCGCGATGGCGATGGCCTGAAGCCAGAAGGGATAGGAAAGCGTGCTGGCGGCGGTCCGGCCGTAGAGGGAGGAGGTGATGTGCCACGCGGCCGCGGTGCCCATGGCGATGGCAAGCGCCGAGAGGAGCACCTGCACGATGCGGTTGACGCCGGAGTTCGTGTCGCCGTAGATGATGTCGCGCATGGAGTTGGTGATGAGCAGACCGGGAACCAGGATCATCAGTGAGCCGATGATGACCGCGTCCGCATAGTCGACCAGCCCGAAGGCAGCGGCGAGGTAGGCCGGTACGGCCATGGCAAAGGCGGCGGCAATGGTGCTGAAAAAGGGGTTGGCCTCGAGCCTGTCCATCCGGCGGGTGACGAAGCCGATGATAAGCCCCAGCAGACCTGCCCACAGACTGTCGCGCAGCGTGCCGCCGAACACGGGGCAGAAGCCCGCCGCAGCGAGAAAATTGCCGAGGTAGTAGACGGGGATGGGGTAGGCGCGGCGGGCGGCGCTCGTCTCCTCCAGCCATTGCGCGGCAACGGCGGGGTTAGGCGTTTCGGCGCAGATACGGCGCGAGAGCGCGTTGAGCCGCTCGACCGCGTCAAGATCGTTGCCGTGGAAGCCGACGCGCTTCATCACCATCAGCGGCTTGCCGTTGTCCGCCTCAAGGCTGACCATGACGCAGTTGGGGATCGCAAAGGCCTCGCACTCGATGCCGTAGGCCGCGAGCACGCGGCGCATCGTCTCCTCGATGCGGAAGGTCTCCGCTCCGGCGGCGGCCAGCTCGTAGCCGATCTGCGCGGTCATATCCGTCAAAAGATAATAGTCCATGAATATCACTCCTGCCGCCGTTTTGTGGAACGGCGGGCATTATCTTACTGCGAAAGCATTCCCCTGTCAAGAAGAGAAAACACCGCCTAACCGGCGGTGTTTTGCGCGCTGTGACATTTTTTCTCCGCAAGCTCCAGAAGCGTCTGACGGAAGCCGTATTTTTCCGCGAGCTCCCGCGCGGCGGAAAGGTTCCGCTGTCCCACGCGGCGGTCCTTGATGCAGCGGAGCATGAGGTTTTTCGGCGAGTGGGCAAAGTCGATGAATTCGATCACGTCCACCGTGTAGCCCATGTCCTCAAGCACGGCGGCGCGGATGGAATCGGTCAGCAGGGCGGAAAAACGCTCCTGCAAAAGGCCGTGGCGCAGCAGCACGTCGAAATCGCCGCCCTTGTGGATGGTGGCGTTGACCTCGTGCTGGCAGCAGGGAACGGAGAAGATGTGCTTCACGCCCTTTTCGACGGCGTACCAGAGGGCATAGTCTGTGGCGGTGTCGCAGGCGTGGAGCGTGACGACCATATCGACGTGGGTATCGGCGAGCGTGTCGCGCGTGACGTCGCTGACGACGAAGCGCAGGCCGTCGTAGCCGTACTTTTGCGCGATGGCATTGCAATGCTCCACCACATCCTCCTTGAGGTCGTAACCGAGAATGGTCGCTTTCACGCCGCGCTTGACGGTGAAATAATAGTAGAGGATGAACGTGAGGTAGGATTTGCCGCAGCCGAAATCGAGGATGGCGATCTCCGACTGCTCCGAGGCGCGGAAAGCGTCGTCCACCAGCTCAATGAAGCGGTTGATCTGCTTGTACTTATCGTACTTCGCCTTGACGATGCGGAGGTCCGGCGTGAACACACCGAGGTCGACGAGCGCGGGAATGTTCTCGCCCTCGGCAAGGATGTATTCCTTTCGGCGGTCATGCGCCTTCGGCGCTGCGGTGCGCTGCGTCTCACCCTTTGCGGTGCATTTGTAGCTGCCGTTCGCCTTGCGGATGTACTGGCGCGTCTCCGTTTCGGTGCAGAGCACGGCCTGAAGATAGAGACCGTCCAGCTCCTGCGCGAACAGCTCGGACAGCTCGCCCTTCGTCACGTTGCGGTGCGAGACCTTCTGCCCCTGCTGGTACTCGAGCTGAAAGAACGCCTTGCCGCGCAGCGACAACGGGCGGATGGTCACCCTGGAGCAGCCGATGCGCGCGAGCGGCTGGGAAAGCACGGCCTTGGTGAGCGTGTCGAGCCGCGCGGTGAGGTCGTCCAACACAATGCTCATGCGCCGAACCTCTCTTTCAGGGCAAGATGCGCGGTGTAGAGCTCGTTTTTGCTGTAGGTGTTGTTGTCGTCCTTGAGGAGCAGCTTGATGGCGTCCTTGGCGGTGCAGTCATGCTGCACCATGCAGTCCACAAGCAGCGCCTCGGGCGAGGAGACGTGCTCGACCTCGGTGATGAGATAGTCCTCCTCCACCTCGCAGAGCAGGACGTATTCGCCCTTATCGTAGCTGCCCTTGGCGAGCAGTTGGTCACGTACCTCGGCGGGCGTGCCGCGGAAGGTCGTCTCGTGGAGCTTGGTCATGTCGTTGCACAGGCACAGCCGCACGCCGGCGCGCTCCGAAATAAAGAACTCCACCGCGTCCATGATGCGCTTGGGGCTTTCGTAAAAGCAGTAGGTGCGCGTGTCGCCGCGGCGCATCATGGCAAGCGCACGGCGGCGGTCGGCGGCCTCCCGCGGGAAGAAGCCGAAGAAAAAGAAGGTCGAAAGATCGAAGCCCGAGATGGACAGCGCCGTGACCGCGGCGCAGCAGCCGGGCACGCCGACCACGCGGATGCCCGCGTCGATGGCGGCGCGGATCAGCTCGTTGCCGGGGTCGGAAATGCAGGGCGTACCCGCGTCGGTGATGACGGCAATGCTCTTGCCCTGCCGGAGCTGCTCGATGAACCACTTGGCCTTGCCGTATTCGTTGAACTTGTGATTGGCGGAGAGCTGATTGCCGCGGATGCCGAGCTTGTTGAGCAGCACGACGGAGCGGCGGGTGTCCTCCGCCGCGATGATGTCCGCCGTCTCCAGGATCTGACGGCCACGCTCGGTCATGTCGCGCGCGTTGCCGATGGGCGTCGCCACGATGTAGAGCGTGCCGACGGTGTTCATTTCGTCCATAGCGTTCTCCTTTAGAATAGCATGACCTGATCGGGGTCGTCGCCCTGTCCGATGGCGCGCAGCTGCTCGGCGTTCTTCTCGCTCAGCGCGTCGGAGACCGCCATTTTGCGCAGAATGTTGTGTACCGTTTTGTCAAACTCCGTTCCCTCGCGGTAGTCGGCGGGGAAAATGAAGTCTACGCGCCCGTCCTGCAAAAGCTTTTCCACGCCCGCGCGGTTGCTCTTTTGGTAGACCGCGACAGCCTGCCCGCCGTAGGCGCGCATCATCTTCATGCAGGGCACGTCCGAAAGGCCGTCGCCGACGTAGACCATGTTGGTGAACGGCACGCGCTTGGAATCGTCCGGCATGGAGTCGTTGAGCTCCTTGTCGCGGGCGATGTCGAGAATGCCCTTGTTGATGCGGTAGACGAACTGCGTCTTGTTCGTGAAGTTGACGTCCAGCTTCGGCCAGGCGGCGAGGCCGCTTTCGTCGTAATAGAACTCGCAGGCGTAGATCTGCTTGAACTCATGGGCGATGCCGCTGCCCTCGATGATCTCGCGCAGGCCGGAGGAGATGACGTAGTGCTCCACGTCCACGCCGAGGTCCGCGCCGTAGGCGGTGATGCGGGCGAACCACTCGCGCACGCCGGGAAACAGCTCAATGGCCTCACCTGAGCGGATCAGATAATCGCGGTCGAGACGGATGCCCTGCGCGGCGCACTCGCGGATCATGGTGTACATATAGGCGAGCAGGCCGTCCATTTTGTTCTCATAGCCGAAGCCGTTGGCCTTTGCCCAGAATTCCGAGGGCGTGTAGCCGAGGGAGGGGATAAAGGCGTAATCCTCCATATCGGTGGTGCAGAGGGTCTTATCGAAGTCGTAAAGGAACGCGACGATGGGGCGTTTGGTCATGGTGTCCTCCTGTGAAAAAAGCGGCTCGGAGAGAGCCGCTCTTTTGAAGTGCGTTTTATTCTTCGCCGTGGTAGTTGCGGCCGAACTTGAGGTCGCTGAGCTTGATGGCGCGGGTCGCGGAATCGAGGAAGGGATTGCCCTCCTCCGGGCTCTCCTCCGGCTCCTCGGGCGCTTCCTCAGCCTCCGGCTCGACCTCCGCCGTCTTTGTGAGATCGGGGAGCTTGAAGGAATCCATGATGCTCTTTTCGATCTCGCTGACGTCGGCGGCGGGCTTGGCGAGCTCCAGCGGAGCCGCAGGGGCGAGGTCCGCCTCGGGAAGCTCCTCGAGGAGCTTCATTTCACGCTCGTAAAGCTCGCGCACGCGGGCGAGGAAGTCCGCGGTCTCGGCCTTGGCGGCGGTCAGGCGGCGCTCCTCCTGCGCGACCTCGTCGCGCAGCGCGCCGATCTTGCGGTTGGCCTCGCTCTCGGCGTTTTCAAGCAGAGACTTCTTCTTCTCCTCCGCCTCGGCGACCATGCTGTTGGCCATCTTCTGCGCGGTCAGCAGCGCGGCGCGCATGGCGTCCTCGGTCGAGCGGTATTCCTCGACCTTGTCCACGAGCACCTTCATCTTTGCCTTGAGCGCGGCGTTTTCCTTGTAAAGCGAGGTATAGTCGTCGGTCAGCTCGTCAAGAAACTCATCGACCATGGCCATATTGTAGCCGCCCATGACGGCCTTGGCGAATGCGTGGTTGGAAACCTCCTGCGGTGTCAGCATCGTGCAGCCCTCCGTCTCTTATAAATACAGTCCGTTGTTTTCCAGCTCGTCGATCAGGTCGCCCATGATATCGACGTGGTAGGGCGTGATGATGTAGGTGTTGGCCGCGACCTTCTTGATCTTGCCCTCGCCCGCGTAGGCGACGCCGGAGAGGAAGTCGATGAGGCGGCGGGCAATGTCCTTGTTCGTGGATTCGAGGTTGATGACCACCGTGCGCTTTTCCTTCAGGTGGTCGGCGATCTCGCTGGCATTTTCAAAGCGCTCGGGCTTGACGAGCACGACCTTGAGCTGCGTCGTCGCGTGGATGTTGACGACCTTGTTGCGGCGGTCCTCGTCGCGGTCGCGCTCGCGGCGGCTGGGCCGCTCGTCGGCAAAGGCGCCCGTATCGCGGGAGCCGAGATCGGGAAAATCGTCCTCATATTCTTCGTCCTCATCCTCGTAGGGATGCGCCCATTTCTTCAGATCGTCAATGAGTCCCATGGAAAAAACCTCCCTGTATCAAAGCGTATAGTGGCGCGCGCCGAAGATCGCCGTGCCGACGCGCACCATTGTCGCGCCGCAGCGGACGGCATCCTCGTAATCGCCGCTCATGCCCATCGATAATATATCAAGCTTATTATCATACAAACTCGCGTTGATGTCAACATAAAGCGCATGAACTTTTTCAAAGTAGGGCACGCTCCCGTGCTCTCCCTCGGCAACCGGCGGAATGGTCATCAGCCCGCGCAGCACGACGTGGGAGAGACCCTTGGCTCTTTCGGCGGCGGCGCGGACCTCGGAGACGGCAAAGCCGCTCTTGGCCTCCTCCCCGCCGATGTTGACCTCAAGGAGAATGGGCTGGACGATACCGAGCTTTTCGGCCTGGCGGTCGATATCCTCAAGCAGCTCGTAGGAGCCGACGGATTCGATGAGCGCGACCTTGCCGACGACCTGCTTTACCTTGTTGCGCTGGAGATGGCCGATGAAGTGCAGAGGCGCGCCGTCGTAGGCGTTCTCCGCGAGCTTCTGCGTCATCTCCTGCACGCGGTTCTCGCCGAGCGCGTCGATGCCCGCGGCGATGGCCTCGCGGCAGGCCGCGGCATCGTTCATCTTGCTCGCGCCGACGAGTGTGATGTCCTCGGGCCTGCGCCCGGCGGAGAGCGCCGCGGCGGCGATGTTTTTTCGTACCTGCTGAATGTTTTCCCGAATGCTCATGTTCATTCGACCACCTTTCCATCGTATAGATCGTTTGCCGAGACGATCACCTCGTCGCCGGCGCGCAGCGTGTAGAGCTGGAGCAGGCTTTCGCTGGTTGTTTCAATGGCGACAGGCCGGACGAGGCAGTAATCCTCGCCCTGCCAGAGGACCTCCACCGGCTTGCGGTAGGCGCGCAGCCCCACAAGGCAGTAAACGCCGCTGCTGCCGTCCGCGTCCACGCGGAGGGCGTTTTTGGGGATGCGCAGCCCCTCGTAGCGCGCGAGGATCAGCTCAACGTTCTGCGCGCGCAGGAGCGTGACGTAGGCCAGATGGCTGTCGCCGCGCAGGACGACGATCACGCGGCCGTTTTCCTCACGCCCGATGCGCTCGACGGTGACGTCAAGATCGAAGTCCACGCCGGTCGCGGCGCGCAGGCTGAGGGTCTGCCCCTTCTGCAGCCGTGCGGCATCCGAGGCACTCAGCACGGTGACGAAGCGCCACTCCTCGCCGACGATGAGCCGGCCCACGGTCGAGCTTGCCGCCTCGGGGGCGATGGCGTCGTACTGCGAGACAGTCATATTCTCCAGTGCCGCAGGGGTCAGAACGGTCTCGTAGCCGTCGGCAACGGCGCTGTAGGTGCCGGCAAACGGTGCGCGGATGGTCTGCGTGCCGCCATCCAGACGGCCGGAGAGCGCGCTGATCTCGGATTGGAGCGTGTCGATGCGCGCGCTCAGATCATCTGCGCCCGCATAGGCGTATTCGCGCTTGAGGACGGTCGTGCGCAGCTCCTCAGCGGCGGACTCGACGCTCGTCCAGCTTTCGGCGGCAAGGGCCGCGCGCAGCGCGAAGAGGTCCTCGCGGATGTCACCGTCGAGCTTGAGCGCGGTCTCGGCATTGCGGGACGCCTCGCGCGCGTATTGCAGCTGCTCAAGCCGGGACCGGAGCGCGCGGAGCTGGCGGTGGTCGTTCAGCGCGCTCTCGCTGCGGTAGACCGTTGCGAGCGTGCCGCCCGCGTTTACGCGCTCGCCCTCGGCGCGCTCAAGCTCGAGAAGCGTTTCGCTGCACGCGATCACCTGCTCGTCGCGCACGAAATAGCCGGTCGCGGCGATGGCGTCCTCGCTGGAGTAGGCGTAGACGAGCGTGGTGGTCTGCGGGTCGACGAAGTAGCGGTAGGCCTGCACGCTGAAGTAGGCGGCCACAGCGAGAAACAGGAAAACAAAGATCAGTTTTGTCGATAGGGATCGGGATCTCATAGGCACCTCGAAGGGCTCAGGTCATTCCTCCCCGGTCTCGTCCGCCTCGTGCAGGTCGATGGGACTCAGCGGCGCAATGGTCGAGATCGCGTGCTTGTAGATCATCTGCTGCCGCCCCTCGCTCAAAAGAACGACGGTGAAGCTGTCGAAGCCGGTCACGCTGCCGCGCATCTGGAAGCCGTTGACGAGGAACACGGTCAGCGGCACGCCCTGCTTGCGGGCCTTGGTGAGGAAAATGTCCTGAAGATTGGCTGTCTTTTTCATGTTGGATGTACCCTTTCTTTTTATTCGGGCGGCGGTTTTATGTGTGCCGTCCGTATAAAATCAGGATACGCCAAGGTTCGTGAGAATTTCTGTCGAAAAATGTAAAGCGGCGGGAAGATCGCGGGAATTTTTCCGGTAGAACCAGTGAATGTCCTTGTTCCGCCGCAGCCAGGTGAGCTGGCGCTTGGCATACTGGCGCGAGCGGAGCTTGATCTCGGCGACGGCCTCATCCTGCGTGCATTCGCCTGCGAGACAGCCCAGACACTCCTTATAGCCGATGGCCTGCATTGCCGTCGCCGTGCGCGGCACACCGCTCTCGACCAGAGCGCGCACCTCGTCGAACAGGCCCTGCGCGACCATTTGGTCCACGCGGAGGTCGATGAGACGCTTCATCTCCTCGCGGTCGGCGTAGGCAAGACCGAGGTAGACGGGTTCGTAGCGCGGCGGGACGAGCCGGGTGTCGGCATTGTGCTGCGACATGGTCTTTCCCGTCTCGCGGTAGACCTCAAGCGCGCGGATGACGCGCTTTTTGTCGTTCGGGTGCAGCGCGGCGGCGCTTTCCGGATCAATGGAGCGCAGCTCGACAAAGAGGGCCTCGCCGCCCTCGTCGTTCCAGCGCCGCTCCAGAAGCGTGCGCGTCTCTCCGCCGGTCGTGCCGGGAGCGTAACCGTGTCCGCGCAGGAGCGCGTCGAGGTACAGCCCCGTGCCGCCGACGAGGATGGGCAGTCTTCCACGCGCGAGGATACCGTCCACACATTCGGCGGCGTCCACGGCGTAACGCGCCACGGAGTAATCCTCGCGCGGGTCGATTACGCCGACCATGTGGTGCGGCACGCCCCGCGTCTCTGCTTCGGTTGGCGCGGCGGTGCCGATGACCATGCCGCGGTAGAGCTGCATGGAATCGCAGGAGACGACCTCGCCGCCGAGCCTTTCGGCTAGCGCGACGCCGAGGCCGGTCTTTCCGCAGCCGGTCGGGCCGACGATGCAAACTACCTTGGGCGGCATGGCGTCTCCTTTCCGCGCTCAGGCGCGTTTGAACATTTTTTCCAGCTCGTATTTGGTGAGCTTGACGGCCACGGGCCGTCCGTGCGGGCAGAATCGGATCTCGCCCGACTGCACCTTATCCGCCAGCACGCGAAGCTCGCGCTCGTCGCTCTTCCAGCCGCCCTTGATGGCGGCCTTGCAGGCCATGGTGTGCAGCAGCGCGTCGCGGGCGCTTTCCGGGTCGGCGTGATGCGTCTCGACGAGGCGGCCCGCAAGGTCCTCAAGGCTTGCCGCGGCGTCCTCGGCGGGAATGTCGGCGGGCAGGGCGCGGATCAAAATCGCGCCGTCGCCGAACTCCTCGCAGGCGAAGCCGAACTCGCGCAGCAGCGCGAGCTGCCCGACAAGAGCGGTGTACTCCGCCGCGGCGAACTGCGCGACCACGGGGGTCAGAAGCTCCTGTGACATGATGGGCTCAAGGTTCGCCTTGAAGCGGTCGAAATTCACGCGCTCGTGCGCGGCGTGCTTGTCGATCAGCCAGACGTTTTTCTCCGCGTCCTCGCAGACGATGTAGGTGTCGAGCACCTCGCCCGCAATGCGCCACGGCGCGGTCGGCTCCGGCTCAATCACCGTCTGCTCCGGCTCGGCAGGCGCGGTCCCGAGTGTGGTCTGCGCGGCGAAAACGGGCGCGGCGGGCGCCTCGGCGTGCGGTGCGGTGGGCGCTTCCGGCTTTGCCGCTTCATCGCGCGGCGGCATGAAGGCGGCCTCGACCATCTTCGGAAGGATGCGTCCGTCCTCCGGCCTTTCCGCCGGAGGAGCCGGTGTGCGGCGGACGAAGTCGCTGACGCTCACGCGCCCGCCCAGCTCGCTCGAGGCGGACGTGACGGCGATGAAGGGCGCGTCCCTTTTGGGCGGCTCCGGCCTTTTGACCTCGTTCTGCGCGCGCCACTCCTGCGCGGTCATGCTGCGGTAAAATTCCTGCGGCTTGGGGGCCTGTGCGGCCGGTTTCGGCGGTGTATGCTGCGGCTCGGGCGCGCCGTCGCGGTCGAGCGCGTCGGACGCGGCGTGGTACACAAGGTCGAAGACCTGCTTTTCGTTGAGGAATTTCACGACTGTCTTGGCGGGGGGGGCGTTTACGTCTACCATATCCGCCGGCAGCGTGACGTTCAGCACGCAGCCGGGGAATTTGCCCTTCATCAGGCGGTTTGCATAGGCTTCCTCCACCGCGGCGGTGAGGAGCTGCGACTTGATGAAGCGGCCGTTGACGAAAAAGGTCTGCATCCCTCGCGTTCCGCGGCCCGCGAGGGGCTTCGTCACAAAGCCGTCAACGGCGAGCTGACCGTCACGCCCGTGGACCTCGACCAGCGCGAGGGCAAAATCGCGGCCCAGCGCGGCGTAGACGGCGCTGAGGGGCTTGCCGTCGCCGGGGGTGTGCAGCTCCTCCCTGCCGTCCTTGATGAGACGGAAGGAGATATCGGGGTGCGAGAGCGCAATGTGCGCGGCAAGGCCCGCAATGGCGGTCGCCTCGGCGCGATCCTGCTTCATGAACTTCAGCCGCGCGGGCGTGTTGTAGAAAAGGTCGCGCACGATGATGCTCGTGCCCTCGGGACAGCCCGCGGGCTCGACGGAGAGCGGCTTGCCGCCGTCGAGATGCAGTGTCGCGCCGCTCGCGGCGCCCGTCTGGCGCGAGAAGATATCAAGATGGGAAACGGACGCGATGGCGGCGAGCGCTTCACCGCGGAAGCCGAGCGTGCCGATGGCGGCCAGATCGGCGGCGGTGCGGAGCTTGCTCGTCGCGTGGCGCAGAAAGGCGGTGGGCAGCTCATCGGGCGCGATGCCGCAGCCGTCGTCCGTGACGCGCAGATAGGTCAGCCCGCCGTTTTGCAGCTCGACGGTGACGTTTCTCGCGCCCGCGTCGATGGCGTTTTCCAAAAGCTCCTTGACGACGCTCGCGGGACGCTCGACGACCTCGCCGGCGGCAATGAGGTTGGCGATATGAGGGGATAGCTGTTCGATGTGCGGCATGGTATTCTCCTTATCCGACGATGGCCCAGAGAGCCAGCGCGTTGACGGTCGCGTGGAGCAGGATGGACGTCCAGAGCGTGCCGGAGTGGTCAAACGCCCACGCGAAGACGAGACCGGGCACGAGGTATTGCAGCATGAGGATGAGATAGCTCCAGTCCCACGAGGAGAGGGCGAAGGTCCACACGTGCATGAACGCGAAGAGCACGCAGGAGACAACGTAGGCGGCGATGCGGCTCTTTTCCTTCAGGCAGCCGAACACGAGGCCGCGGAAAAGGACCTCCTCCACAAAGGGGGCGAGAAAGACGATGATGAGCGCCGTCAGGCGCGGCGCGGCGTTGATGGACGCGGCGATGGTCATATCGTTGAGATTGGTGCGGCTGTTGAAGAGCACGTTCGCCACGCGGTAGAAGAGCTCGTTCGCGCCGTAAAAGACCAGAAGGCCCATGCAGAACGTCGTCATCGCGCGGCTCACGCCGCCGAGAAAGCGGCTCGTCGTGTGCGCGAGGAACGAGTGGAAAAGCAGCAGCACGATGGCGAAGAGCACATAGTAGTAGATGATGTTCGCCAGCGAGTCGCTGATCTTTGTGTCGAGCAGGACCTCGACGATGTCAAAGAGCTTGTTGGCCAGCAACGGCAGCACGAGCAGG
Source organism: uncultured Oscillospiraceae bacterium (assembly GCA_937915075.1). GTDB lineage: Bacteria > Bacillota > Clostridia > Oscillospirales > Oscillospiraceae > Hominicoprocola. Next base: position 18,515 of record CALDMA010000085.1, on the reverse strand, counting down.
TAGACGACAAAGAAGATCGTCCCCGCGACGCGCTCGGTCTGGTTCATGTGGGAGGTAGCGGCTTTTTTTGCCATGTGGATGGGCCCTTTCTGTCTGTTTCGGGGTTAGCTCGGGAGCTTCTTTTTCAGGTCGTAGAGCAGCTGCATCGCCTCGATGGGCGACATGGTGTCCGGCTGGGCGCGGCGCAGCGCGTCAAGCACCTCGGCTTCGCCGATGGCGTCCAGACTCACCTGCTCGCGCTCCTCGCGCGGCGGCATATAGCTGCCGCCGGCCTCCAGCTCCTCCAGTATTTTCTTCGCGCGGGAGACGACCTCCTTCGGCAGTCCCGCGAGCTTGGCGACCTCGATGCCGTAGCTGCGGTCTGCCCCGCCGGGAATGATCTTGCGGAGGAACACAAGGTCCTCCCCGCGCTTTTTGATGGCGATGTTGTAGTTCTTCACGCCTGCGAGCGTGCCCTCCAGCTCGGTGAGCTCGTGGTAGTGGGTGGCGAAGAGCGTTTTCGCGCCGAGCTTTTTGCGGTCGGCGCAGAACTCGAGCACCGCGCGGGCGATGCTCATGCCGTCGAAGGTCGAGGTGCCGCGGCCGATCTCGTCTAAGATCAGCAGCGAGTGTGCCGTCGCCTGCCGCAGAATTTCCGCGACCTCGCTCATTTCGACCATGAAGGTGGACTGGCCGCCGGCAAGGTCGTCGCTTGCGCCGATGCGGGTGAAGATGCGGTCCACCACGCCGACGCGGGCGGCGCGGGCGGGAACGAACGAGCCGATCTGCGCCATGAGCGTGATGAGCGCGACCTGACGCATATAGGTGGATTTACCCGCCATGTTGGGGCCTGTGATGATGGCGACGCGGTTTTCCTTTTCGCCCATGTAGGTGTCGTTCGGCACAAAGAGGGAATCCTTCAGCACACGCTCGACGACCGGGTGGCGGCCGTCGTGGATCTCGATCACGCCGGAATCGTCCACCACCGGGCAGCAGTAGTTGTTTTTGACCGCGACGACGGCAAGCGACGCGAGGGTGTCGAGCTCCGCGACCGCGGCGGCGGTCTTCTGGATGCGCTCGGCGCCCGCGCAGATCTCGTCGCGCAGGGCGGAGAACAGCTCGTATTCGAGCGCGTTGTCGCGCTCGCCCGCGGTCAGGATCTCCTGCTCTAAGTCCTTGAGCTCCTGTGTGATGTAGCGCTCGCCGTTGACGAGCGTCTGCTTGCGGATGTAGGTGTCGGGCACCTGATCCTTGAAAGAATTGGATACCTCGATGTAGTAGCCGAAGACCTTGTTGTAGCCGATCTTCAGCGTGCGGATGCCGGTACGTTCCTTTTCCTTCGTTTCAATGGAGGCAAGCAGACCCTTGCCGCCGGAGAGAATGTCGTGCAGGCGGTCGACCTCGGCATTGAAGCCCTTGCGGATAAAGCCGCCCTCGCGCACGGAAAACGGCGGCTCGTCCACGATGGTCTCGGCGATGCGCGCGGCGATGTCCGTGAGCGGGTCGAGCTCCTGCGAAAGCTCGCCGAGCCGGCCCGTGGTGAAGTGCGCGAGCTGCGCGCGCACGGCGGTGAGCTGCTCGATGGAATTACGCAGCGAAATGAGATCACGCCCGCCCGCCGTGCCGTAGACGATGCGGCCGATCAAACGCTCCATGTCGCTGATGCCGGAGAGGGCGAGGACCAGCTCCTCGCGCGCCATCGTGTCGTTCACCAGCGCGCCGACGGCATTCGAGCGGCGTGTGATGGCCGCGACCTCACGCAGCGGACGCTCCAGCCAGGACCGCAGGCAGCGCGCGCCCATGGCGGTTTTTGTTTTGTCGAGCACCCAGAGCAGACTCCCGCGCTTTTCCTTGCCGCGGATGGTCTCCGTCAGCTCCAGGTTGCGGCGGGCGGAGAGGTCCAGCTCCATGAAGCGGCCCTGCTCGTAATATTCGAGATCGCTGATGTAGGATAGGTCGCTCTTCTGCGTTTCGTGCAGGTAGCTCAGAAGGCCGCCGAGCGCGAGCGCCGCGGCGGGGTTATTGCGTGGGAGCGAGGCATAGGCGTCCTCGCCGTACTGCGCGAGCACGGCTTTTTCCGCGCTCTTGAGGTCGAAGCGCGCGTCGCCGCGCTCCACGCGGCAGGAGAGCCTGTCGGCAAGCAGCGTTTTCAGCTCCTCGTCCGCATACGCACCCGTGCTCAACACCGCTTCGGCGGGCGAGAAGCGCGCGAGCTCATTGCACAGATGCTCCGCGCGGTCCGCGCCGGAAAAGGCGGTGACGTGCGTGTGGCCCGTGGACATATCGCAGAACGCGGTGCCCGCGTTCTGCTCGTCGAGGAACACGCCGCACAGGAAGTTGCCGCGCCGGTCGTCCAGACACGCGCTGTCGATCACCGTGCCGGGGGTGACGACGCGGATGATGTCGCGCTTGACGAGGCCCTTGGCGAGTGACGGATCCTCGGTCTGCTCGCAGATGGCGACCTTGTAGCCCTTGGCGATGAGCCGCGCGATGTAGCCGTCGCTCGAGTGGTACGGGATGCCGCACATCGGCGTCTGGTCCTCGGCGGACTTGCCGCGGTCGCGCGTGGTGAGAACGAGGTCCAGCTCGCGCGCGGCGAGCTTCGCGTCCTCGTTGAACATCTCGTAGAAGTCGCCGAGGCGGAAAAAGAGGATGGAATCCTTATTCTGCTCCTTGATCTCAAGATATTGGCGCATCATCGGCGTGAGGTCAGCCATGTTCGTTGCTCGCTTTCTAAAAAATCAGATCGTAAAGGTCGTTCCGGTCGCCATGTAGGCGAGGCGGTTGCCCAGCGTTTCGCGCAGCCAGGCGTAGGCGTCGTCGCCGGTGCAGTGGCCGGTGACGTAGCGCGTTGCCTTCCGTGCGCGCAGGCGCTCGCCCACCGCGTCCACAAGGGCTCTCGGCTCGCTCTGACCGAGCGAAGGGTTGTAGAGATGGAAGCCCGCGAACACATAGTCCGGCGCGCGGCCCAGAATGTCCTCCGCGCGGTTGATGATGTTGACAATGCCGCTGTGGGCGCAGCCGGCGAAGAGAACGGTTTTTCCGTGCTCCGTTACCAGCAGGTCCTGCTCGTGGCGGAAGGCATCGCGGGGATAGTCCCCACCGACCTTTTCGCGCAGCGTGGCGTTCGCCTCGCTCAGAAGCTCGTGCGTCCGGATGCCGGAGAAGAGCGTCAGCTCCTCGTCGAGCTTCGTTACGCCCTCGGCCATCACGAAGCGGTCGGCATACTCGCGCAGCGCGGGGTCAAGACCGATGAAGGCGCATTTCGTCGGCGTCACGACATAGTAATCGCCGAAGGCCTCCTTCTGAAGATAGACCTTTGCGGTGCGGTTGCCCCGCAGGAAGGTCAGCAGACCGCCGCAGTGGTCGTTGTGCGCGTGGGAAAGGAAGGCGATATCGACCTGCGTGAGGTCGATGCCAAGCGCCCTGGCGTTTTCCCAGAAGGCGTCGCTCGCGCCGGAGTCGAAGAGAATTTTATGCTTTTCCGTTTCAATGTAGAGCGAAAGCCCGTGCTCGCAGCGGAGCGCATCGCAGGTGGTCTTGTTTTCCAGTAAGGTGGTGATCTTCATATCGTTTCCTCCGCGGCTCCGTAGAGCGCCCAGGTGTTGCTGTCCGAAATTTTTGCCGTGGCGAACGTTCCGATGAGGCTCTTGTCGCCCTTCATGCGCACGAGGCGGTTGCCCTCGGTGCGCGCGGAGAGCGGCCAGTCCGCGTCGTCGCTCTCGCCCTCGACCAGCACGCGCACGGTCTTGCCGATGTAGGCGGCGTGCTTTGCCGTGCTGATGGCGTTCTGGGCATTGCAGAGCGCGTCGAACCACCTCTGCTTTTCCTCGCGCGGCGTGGGATCGTCCAGCTTCGCGGCGGGCGTGCCTGGGCGGGGGGAGAAGATAAACGTAAAGAGTGCGTCGAAATGGACCTCGTTGATCAGGCTCACGGTGTCCATCGCCTCCGCTTCGGTCTCGCCGGGGAAGCCGATGATGATGTCGCTCGTGAGCACAAGGTCGGGCATGACCCTGCGGGCATAGTTGATCAGCTCGAGGTAGCCCGCGCGGGTATAGGGGCGGTTCATCGCGCGCAGCACGCGGTCATTGCCGCTTTGGACGGGCAGGTGCAGCTGATGCGTCACATGACGGCTCGCCGCCATCGTGTCGAAGAGCTTGGGCGTCGCATCCTTGGGCTGGCTGGACATAAAGCGCACCCAGTAGTCGCCGTCGATCCGGTCGATCTCCGCGAGGAGGTCGGCAAAATCATAGCCCGTGCCGAGATCCTTGCCGTAGCTGTTGACGTTCTGACCGAGGAGCGTGATCTCCTTATAGCCCGCTGCGACCAGCTCGCGCACCTCGCGCACGATCTGCGCCGGCTCGCGGCTGCGCTCGCGGCCGCGGACGTAGGGCACGATGCAGTACGAGCAGAAGTTGTTGCAGCCGTACATGATGCTCACCCAGGCGCTCACGCCGCCGACGCGGTAGACGGGGATATCCTCCGCGATGCGGCCCGGCTCGTCGTCGATGGAAAAGACGCGGCCGCGCTCGGTGTAGGCGCGATACAAAAGCTCGGGGAAGCGCCACTCGGCCTGCGGGCCGAGCACGAGATCGACGTGGCGGTAGCTGTTTTTCACCTTTTCCGCCACGCGCGGCTGCTGCGCCATGCACCCGCACAGGCAGATGATCTGGTCGGGATTTGCCGCCTTGGTGTGCGTGAGCTGACCGAGCATCCCGTAAACGGTTTTCTCCGCGTTCTCGCGGATGGCGCAGGTGTTCATCAGCACGATGTCGGCGCGCTTCGTATCGTCGGTGAAGTCACAGCCCATCTCGCGCAGCATTCCCATCAGCCGCTCGCCGTCTGCCACATTCTGCTGGCAGCCGTAGGTGTGGACGTAGGCCAGCGGCTTCGTTGTGCGCCGCTCGTGCAGCGCGCGCACCTTATCCATATATTCCTTCTGCCGCGCCGTTTCCTCGGCGCTGACCAATACCTTTTCACGTTCCAAGGGGCTATCCTCCCGGTTGATATACTTTAACTAATAAATTATAGCACGGAGCGCGCGCCCTGACAAGATGAAGCGAAAATTTTGTCGTGCCGGCGCGATGGGCGTTTTGCTGCATTTTTCGGAAACCGCGAAGATTTTTACACAAAGTTTGTGCGTCCCGCCCTTGCAATCGCGGCACAGGCATATTATAATCTTTTATTGAAGATATCTATTATTTTTGTAAAGAAAGAAGGGCCTGTCTATGAACCTTTGGCATGATGTCGCGCCCCACCGCGTGCGCCCCGAGGACTTCCTCGCCGTCATCGAGATCGAAAAGGGCAGCAAGAACAAATACGAAATGGATAAGGAGACCGGCGCCCTGCGCCTCGACCGTATCCTCTATACCTCCACCCACTATCCGGCGAACTACGGCTTCATCCCCCGCACCTGGGCGGACGACGGCGACCCGCTGGACGTGCTGGTGCTCTGCTCGGAGTGCATCCGTCCGCTGAGCCTCGTCGAGTGCTACCCCATCGGCGTCATCACGATGGAGGACGGCGGCTCGCTCGATGAGAAGATCATTGCCATTCCTTTCCAAGACCCGACCTACAATACTTATCAGGATATTTCCGAGCTGCCCGACCACGTCGCCAGCGAGATCCGGCACTTCTTCCGCGTCTATAAGAGCCTTGAGGGCAAGGAGACCGTGGTGAGCGACGTGCTCAGCCGCGACGAGGCCGTGAAGATCATCGTCAAGTGCCAGAACGCCTACATCGAGAAATACTGCCGCTGAAAACGGAACTAAAAAGAAGGCCTCTTGAAAAGAGACCTTCTTTTCTTATGCCTCGGGAAGCGAGTCATCCTCATCGATCCACCGCTGCACGGGCACGACCTCGAACTCCGTCTCCGTGCGGCGGATGACGACCTTTTCGAGTCCCGCATTGATGATCTGGCGGCGGCACATGGCGCAGCTCGTCGCGTCGCCGAGGAGCGCGTGCGTGCGCGCGTCGCGGCCCACGAGATAGATGGTGCCGCCGACCATGTCGCGCCGGGACGCCGAGATGATGGCGTTCGCCTCGGCGTGGACGCTGCGGCAGAGCTCGTAACGCTCACCGCGCGGGACCTGCAGCTCCTCGCGTGTGCAGAAGCCGAGATCGACGCAGTTTTTCCGTCCGCGGGGTGCGCCGTTGTAGCCGGTGGAAATGATCTCATCGTTTTTGACGATGATGGCGCCGTAGACCCGCCGCAGGCAGGTCGCGCGCTCGAGCACTGTTTCGGCAATGTCGAGGTAGTAATTTTCCTTGCTGATGCGCGGCATGGCAGATCCTCCCTGTAATTTTTTCAATAAATATTGCAGAGCGTTATCAAAACTCACGCTTGCAGCTGCGCGGTCGTTTATCTGTCCTCTTAAATTCCTTGCAGATCAAAGATCGGCGTATACTCCTCTTTTGCACTGGAGAGCTCCTGACAGAAGCCGTCCGTGATGCCGCAGTCCGTCATGTACCGCACCGCTGCGCGGTACTCCGCGTGATTCAATCGCCGCGCGAGCGCTCCGCTCGCGCCGGGCTGCGGCGTGTACTGGCTCATAAGGGAAAAAAGCACCGTGTGCGGCGGGAAGTGCGTGGATACATAGTCGATGACCGCCTTGGTGTTTTCGAGCTGGCCGGGCAGGACGAGGTGGCGGATGATGACGCCGGAGCGCAGCAGCCCGTCGTCTCCGATCCGATAGGGTCCCACCTGCCGCAGCATCTCGTCGATGGCTGCGGCGGCGACGGGAAAGTAATCGGCCGCGCGGCTCAGCTCCAGCGCGGGCTTTTCCAGCGCATACTTGAGGTCGGGCAGATAGACCTGCACCTTGCCCTCCAGCGTTCTGAGCGTTTCCGCGCGCTCATAGCCGCCGCTGTTCCACACCACCGGTACGGGCAGCGGCTCTTCCAGAGCCTCGCGCACCCAGGGCGTAAAGTGCGTGGGAGAGACAAGGTCGATGCAGTGCGCGCCCTGTGCGATGAGCTCGAAGAAGATCTCCCGCAGCCGCGCGGGGGAAATGACCTTGCCGAAGTTTTCGTGGCTGATCTTACTGTTCTGGCAGAACACGCAGCCGAGATTGCAGCCGGAGAAAAAGACGCAGCCCGCGCCGTTCGTGCCGCTGAGCACCGGCTCCTCCCATTGGTGGAGCATGGCCCTTGCCGCCACGATGCCCGCGGGCATGGCGCAGATTCCCCCGCCGCTCGTCTCCGTGCGCTCCGCGCCGCAGCGGCGCGGACAGATCTCACAGAGCATCAGTCGCCCGTCCCCTGTCCGTTGAAGTCGGGGCCGAGGTCGCCCGCCATCCAATGGCGGCGGCACAGACCGATATACTGGTCGTTTGCGCCGAGCACGACCTGCTCGCCCTCCTTGAGGACCTTGCCGTTCGCGTCGAAGCGGGCGTTGAACGCCGCCTTCTTGCCGCACCAGCAGATCGTTTTGACCTCCTCGAGCTTGTCCGCCATCACGAGCAGCTCGTAGCTGCCGGGGAACAGTTCGCCGCGGAAGTCCGCGCGCAGGCCGTAACACATCACGGGGATGCCGCAGTCGTCCACCAGGTGGACGAGGTACATGACCTCCTCGCGCGTGAGGAACTGCGCCTCGTCGACGATGATGCAGGCGTTCTTCTTCAGCTCGTCCTCGCTCATCTCGCGCATTTCGTGGAAGTAGACGCAGGGGAACTCCAGCCCGATGCGCGAGTGGACCATGTGGTCACCGTCGCGCGTGTCGAGCTGCGGTTTGACGAGCAGCGTCTGCTGCCCGCGCTCCTCGTAGTTGAAGCGCGCCATAAGCGCGTTCGCGGTCTTGCTCGAGCCCATCGCGCCGTACTTAAAGTAAAGCTGTGCCATCTTCGGTTCCTCCCTGTTGTGCGGCGAGTTTTCGGACCGCTGTATCGAAGTAGTATCGGAATGCCGAGGGGATCGCCGCGCTGCGCAGCGCCGCGTCGTCCGCCCAGAGAAATTCGTCGGTTTCGCCCTCTGCCACGGCGAGATAGCCGTGCATATCCCATTCCACATGGGAAAAAATATGCTTCGCCGCGCCGACCGGCGTGAGCGTCCGCGCCGTCAGCCCCCATTGCGCGAGCGCAATGGCCGCCCCGGCCTCGTCGAGATTCCCGAGAACGTTCGGAAGCTCCCACAGCCCCGCGAGCAGCCCCTTGGCGGGACGCTTGCGCAGGGCGAGCCTGCCGTCCCGCACGAGCAGGAACACCGTCCGTTCCTCGACGCGGCGCGGCTTTTTCGCCGCGCGCACGGGGAGCACATCGGTCATGCCGTTTTGGTATGCCGCGCAGAAGGTGCGGGCGGGGCATTTTTCGCACAGCGGCGCGCCGTTCGGCAGACACACCGTCGCGCCGAGATCCATCATCGCCTGGTTCCATTCGCCGGGGCGCTCGCGGTCGATGCTTTCGGCGAGCATGGCGCGGAATTTCTTGCGCACTCCCGCGTCCATGATGTCCTCTGCGATGCCGCCGACGCGGGCGGCGACGCGCAGGAGATTGCCGTCCACCGCCGGCTCCGGCTCGCCGAAGGCGATGGAGGCGATGGCGCTGGCGGTATAGTCGCCGACGCCGGGAAGACGCAGAAGCTCTTTGCGCGTGCGGGGAAATTCCCCGCCGTACTCGTTTACGAGCACCTGCGCCGCGCGGTGCAGGTTCCGCGCGCGGGAGTAGTAGCCCAGCCCCTCCCAAAGCTTAAAAAGCCGTTCCTCGCCCACCGCCGCGAGCGTGTACACGTCGGGCAGCTCCGCCATGAAGCGGGCATAGTAGTCCAGCACCGCCTGCACGCGCGTCTGCTGCAGCATGATCTCCGACACCCAGATGCGGTAGGGGTCGCGGATGCCGCGCCACGGCAGGACGCGCTTGTGGATATCGTACCACGTCAGCAGCGGTGCGGTGAGGGCGTTGAGTCGTTCCTGTTCGTTCATGCTTCTCCTATCGGTCAAAAGCGCGCGGCGAAGCCGCAGCGGCGGCAGAGCGCCTCGCTCGGGCAGCGGCGCGAAAAGCCCTCGCGCAACGCGCACGCGCGTTCGCTTTGCAGAATTTCCGCAAGCGGCTGCGTAAACAAATTCCCCAGCGCAATGTCGCCCTCGTGGTCGAGACAGCACGGCACCACCGTGCCGTCGGCGAGCACGCCGAGCTGGTCGCGCAGACCGTAGCAGAACTGCGTGCCGCGCTCCCGTGCGCCGAGGTCGGGCCAGTCAAATTTTTTCGCGCGCTCAAGATACAAATTGTCCCGCAGGCGGAAGCTGCCGCCGCGCGGCTCGGGCCACTCGCCGGGACATTTTTCGTGAAGAAAGGCTTCGATCGCGCCGTTGCGCGTCTCCGCGCCGCCCTCGTTCCACAGCCGCAGCGCGACGATGACGCCCTGCGCGGCGGCGCGGTCGGCAAAGGCCCAGACCTCATCTAAGTACTGCCGCTCGCGCTCCCGCGCGCCGTCGTTCCCCTCAAAGCTGTGGAGCGAGACGCTGACCTTGTGGAGCGTGGGGACCGTGAGCAGTGTCTCCGTCTGCCGCGCGAGGAGGGTGCCGTTTGTTGTGATGCAGACCTTCATCTCCCGCGCCGCGGCGAGGGAGAGCAGCTCCGCGAGCTGCGGATGGCTCAGCGGCTCACCCATAACGTGCAGGTAAACATAGGAAATGCTGCCCTGCAGCTTCTCCAGCACGCCGTCAAATTCGGCGGGAGACATCGTGCGCGGCGCGCGCTTCGTGCCGGGACAGAATGTGCAGCGCAGATTGCAGCGGTTCGTGATCTCAATGTACGCTTTTTTCAGCATCTCTGCCCTCTCCCGCCTGTATTTTTTTCAGTATAGCACAATGCCGCGCCCTTGCCAATACGGAGTTTTTCTGCTACAATGGCGGCACCTGAGCAAAGGAGTCCTTCCCATGAAGATCACATTCATCGCCCACAGCGCGTTTCTCGTCGAGTGGGATAAGTTTTATACGCTGTTCGACTACGTTTATGAGCCGGACTACACCGGCACGCTGCCGCCGTTCGATCCCCAAAAGCCGCTGCTGGTCTTTTCCAGCCACAGCCATGAGGACCATTTTGACGGGAAGGTGTTCGGCCTGCTGGAGCAATACCCGCTCACGCAGTTTTTTGTCTCGCGCGACACGCGCCTGACCGAGCGCCGCCGCAAGTGGCTGGGCATCTCCGATGAAGCCTTTGCACGCACGACCATTCTGCGGCCCGACAGCATTCTGCTCACGGAGGCCGCGGGTGAGGAGCTGAGCATCCGCGCCATCAAGTCCACCGACATCGGCAACGCCTATCTGCTCCGCGCCGAGGGGAAGATGGTCTACCACGGCGGAGACCTGAACTGGTGGCATTGGGAGAGCGAGGGCAAGGCATACTGCAATAATATGGCCGTCCACTACAAGGCCGCCATGGAAAAGCTCGCCTCCGCCGTGCGTGACGAGGCGGCGGACAACGGCATCGCGCCCGCGATCACGGCGGCGATGGCGCCGCTCGACCCGCGTCTGGGCGAGGAGGCCGAGGGGCTCGGACTGGAATGGCTGCTGAAAAACGTCGAGGTCCTCCACGCCTTCCCCATGCACCTGTGGAAAAAGTTCGAGGCCATCGACCGCTTCCGCGCGGCATATCCCGCGCTTGCCGCGCGCGTCATGCGCATCACGGCGGACGGAGAGAGCTTCGAGGTCTGATCGATACGGGAAAAACGGAACGGTAAGCATCGCTTACCGTTCCGTTTTATCTTCAAGCTGTCAGCAGATAGCTGCCCTCGGCGGGCGCTTCGCTGAGAATGGGCACCAGCTCGGCGTCATACGGCTCCAGCGCCGCGGTGAGCGCGGGGAGCTGCTCCGCCGTCGTTTCCACATAGATGCGGTCGAAGACCGCGGCAAGCGCGGCGAGGTCCTGCCCCGCCGTCTCGTTTCCGCCGGCGAGCACGGTCGCCGCGTCAAGCTGCACGGAAAGGCGGATGCCGTATGCCTCCGTCCCGCTGCGAAGCTCCTCCGCGAGCTGCGTGAGCGCGGCGCTCTTGGACAATGTGCGCGCGGATTCGTCGATGTTGTTGAGCCGCCCGCGGGTGGGATAGCCGAACTCGTCAAAAAGCAGCTCATCAAAGCCAAGCTCCGCACATTCGCGCGCGACGGAGACGATGTACTGCCGCGCGGCGGGCTTTTCCGGCGCAAGATAAAAGGTGCTGTCGGGATCGTACCAGATGTAGCCGGCGTAGTTGAGCTGCAGCACACCGGCGTCAGCCATGTGAGCAAAGGAATAGAGACTGTCGTGCGTGGCGTTGATGCGGGCGATGGTGTAGACCTCGCTCCCGGTCAGCGCCTCAATGACGGCATTCGCGCCGCTGCCGCCCTTGACGGCATTGACGTCGATGGCTTCCTGCAGGGCGGAGGCGTACAGCAGCTCGCCCCGCGCGTTTTTCACACGCAGCGCGACGGCATTTGCGCCCTCGGGGATCGCGGCAAGAGCTGCGTCCGTACTGCCGCGCAGCACGCTTTCGCTCAGCTCGGCACCCTGAAGCTCCGTAAGCTCCGGCTTGGCCGGCGGCTCGGGCTCGTCGATAACGACATCGGGGGTATCGCCGGGAGCATCCGGCGTCCTGCTCCCGCTGTCGGTCGCGGAGGGATCGGTCGGTTCCTCGGCCTGCTTCCACGGCAGGTCAAAGCGGATGCTGCCGTCGGAGCCATACACCGCGTAGCGCTGCAGGACCAGAAAGCCGACCGCCGCGAGCAAAATCAGGCACAGCAGCACGATCAGTACGATCCGCCCTGCGCCGCCCTTGCCGTGGTAGCTGCGGTATCCCTTTGTCGATGGCATCCGTCTCACCTGCCTTTCAAGCTGTACGGACATTTTACAAGCATGAGAAAAGAAAATCAACAGGAATTCGTAAATTCCTGTTGATTTTCGTCGAATTTTCCGATCTCAGCCCTCAATGGCGTTCAGCAGACCGACGCGGCGCTCGTGGCGGCCGCCCTCGAATTCGGTGGAGAGGAAGACCTCAACGATGCGCTCGGCCATATTTTTGCCGATCATGCCGGCGCCCATGGCGAGCATATTGGCGTTGTTATGGCGGCCGGGCAATCCCCCGCCCCACCGGCCACTGCACCGCGCGCCGAGGACGCCCTTAACCTTGTTGGCGGCGATGGAAATGCCGATGCCGGTGGTGCAGATGACGATGCCGCGCTCGCACTCACCGCTCTGGACCTTGCGGGCCGCGGCCTCGCCGAAGATGGGATAGTCGCAGCTGTCGGTGGAATAGGTGCCGCAGTCCACGACCTCGTGGCCCTTGGACTCCAGATATGCCTTGATGTGCTCCTTGAGGGCGTAGCCGCCGTGATCGCAGCCGAGAGAAATTTTCATCGTTCGTTCTCCTATCGTTAAATTTTGTGAAAAATGGGCTTTTTCCGCTCGTAGGTCGCAAAGTAGCGCAGACCGCAGTCCTTGAGCAGCGCCTGCCGCTCCTCCATCGCGCAGGAAACGTACTCCGGCGTGTGGGCGTCGCTGCCAAGGGTGATGAGCTCGCCGCCGAGCTCGTGGTAGAGCCTGAGCCATTTGCCGTCCGGCAGGGGGAGATGGCCGCGGTTGGTGTTGCACTCGATGCCGAGTCCCTTTTCGATGGCGCGGCGCATCACATGGCGCAGCTGCTCCTCGTAGCGGTCGAAATCCAGCTCCACGCCACGCAGCTCCTTCGCCCAGCGCAGCGGGAGGGTGATGTGTCCGAGGACCTGAAAGCGGCCCCAGTCGATCAGCTTTTCCATCTCCTCAAAGTAGCTCTCGCAGGCGGCGTACCACACCGCGGGATCGGTGCTCGTGATCCAGGTAAGGTCGTTGACCTCGCCCGAGGCCGTGCGGTAGCAGTGGACCGAGCCGATGGTGAAGTCCAGCGGCGGCGCGTCGTCCAAAAAGCTGTCCGCCACGTCGGGAGCAAAGGAGCATTCGCCCAGCTCCGAGCCCATGTGCAGCTTGATGCGGCCGCCGACGGCCTCCTGCGCCTCGCGAAACTGCGCGAGCATGGGAGCCCAGTCATAGCTGTGCTTCGCCTTGGGCGGTTCATTCCAGCGGTCCCACGGCAGGGGCTCGACATGGTCGGTGAAGCACAGATCGTCTACGCCCAGCCGCACCGCGGCCTCCGCCATTTCACGCATGGTGTTGTGCCCGTCGGGCGAGATGGTGGAATGGCAATGGTAATCGGTGATGAAATGTCCGTTTCTCATAGCTTGAATTTCCCGAAGAAGCTCTTGCGCTGCTCATAGTTGCTCTCGCCGAGCGTGTCGCTGAACTTGCGCAGGGCCTCCTTCTGCTCGCGGTTGAGGTTGCGCGGGGTCTCGATGTAAACGGTCACATACTGGTCGCCGCGCGCGCGGCCGTTCAGACCGGGGATGCCCTTGCCCTTGAGACGGAAGGTCGTGCCGCTCTGCGTGCCCTCGGGGATGGAATACTTCACCTTGCCGTCGATGGTCGGGATCTCCAGCTCCGCGCCGAGCACCGCCTGTGTGAAGGTGATGGGCGCCTCGCACAGCACGCTCGTGCCCTCGCGGCGGAAGATCTCATGCGGACGCACGGCAATGACGATCAGCAGATCGCCCGCCGGGCCGCCGTTCCTGCCGGCGTTGCCCTGCCCGCGCAGGGAGATGGTCTGCCCGTTGTCGATGCCCGCGGGGATGGTGACCTTGAGCGTCTTGCGGCGGCGGAGCTGACCGCTGCCGTGGCAGGCCTTGCAGGGCTGGTGGATGATCCTGCCCTTGCCGCCGCAGCGCCCGCAGGGCGCGGAGGTGGACATGAAGCCGAGCGGCGTCTGGCGGCGCTGCTGTACGACACCGGTGCCGCGGCAGTCGGGGCAGACCTCGGCGGTCGTACCCTTTTCGCAGCCCGTGCCGCGGCAGGTGTCGCACTGCTCAACGCGCTCGATGCTTATCTCCTTTTCGCAGCCGAAGGCAGCCTCTTCAAAGCTGATGGTGACGCTTGTGCGCAGGCTTTCGCCGCGCTGCGGCGCGTTGGGGTTTGCCCGCGTGCCGCCGAAGCCGCCGCCGAAAAAGCTGCCGAAGATGTCGCCGAGGTCGCCGAAGTCGAAGCCGCCCGCGCTGTAGGCTCCGCCGCCCGCACCCGCGCCGTAGCTCGGGTCCACGCCGGCAAAACCGAACTGGTCGTAGCGCGCCTTCTTCTCGGGATCGGAGAGCACCTCGTTGGCCTCGTTGACCTCCTTGAACTTCTCCTCGGCCTCCTTGTCGCCGGGGTTCATGTCCGGGTGGTACTTCCGCGCCAGCTTTTTATATGCTTTTTTGATCTCGTCCTCGGAAGCGCCCTTGGAGACGCCGAGGACCTCATAATAGTCTCTTTTATTCTCAGCCATAGACTATGCTCCTAAAAACGCCGCAATCGGGGGCAGTAGAATACTGTCCCCGCTGCGTTGGTTGGTCTATTTTACTTCTTGTTCTCGTCGTCGTCAACCACCTTGTAGTCGGCGTCGTAATACTGCTGACCGTCGGGGCTGGTCTGAGCGCCGCCCTGTGCGCCGCCCATGTCGGGACCTGCGCCCTGCGTGCCCTGCGGGTTCGCCTGCTGGTAGAGCTTCTCGCTCATCGCGTAGAAGAGCTGCGTGAGCTCCTCGGTCGCGGCCTTGATGGCGTCGGTGTCGTCGCCCTTGAGGGTTTCCTTGAGCTTGTCGATGCCCGCCTGGACCTTGCTCTTCTCGTCCGCGGGGATCTTGTCGCCCACCTCGCCGAGGGTCTTCTCGCTCTGGTAAACCATCTGGTCAGCCTGGTTGCGGACCTCGACCTTTTCCTTGACCTTGGCGTCCTCGGCGGCATACTGCTCCGCTTCCTTGACGGCCTTCTCGATATCCTCCTTGCTCATATTGGTGGAGGAGGTGATGGTGATGTGCTGCTCCTTGCCGGTGCCGAGATCCTTCGCGCTGACGTTCACGATGCCGTTCGCGTCGATATCAAAGGTGACCTCGATCTGCGGCACGCCGCGGCGCGCCGGAGCAATGCCGTCGAGGTGGAAACGGCCGAGGCTCTTGTTGGCGGCGGCCATCTCACGCTCACCCTGCAGGACGTTGACCTCCACGGAAGTCTGGTTGTCGGCGGCGGTGGAGAAGATCTGGCTCTTCTTCACGGGGATGGTGGTGTTGCGGTCGATGAGCTTGGTGCACACGCCGCCCATGGTCTCGATGCCGAGGCTCAGCGGAGTGACGTCGAGCAGCAGCAGGCCCTTGACGTCGCCGGTCAGCACGCCCGCCTGAAGAGCCGCGCCCATGGCGACGCACTCGTCGGGGTTGATGCCCTTGAAGCCTTCCTTGCCGGTGAGCTTCTTGACCATTTCCTGCACGGCAGGGATACGGCTGGAGCCGCCCACCATCAGGACCTTGTGGATATCGTTTCCGGTGAGACCGGCGTCGCTCATGGCCTGCTTGACGGGGCCGGCGGTCGCCTCGACCAGATGCGCGGTCAGCTCGTTGAACTTCGCGCGGGTGAGGGTGAGGTCGAGGTGCTTCGGGCCGGTGGCGTCGGCGGTGATATAGGGCAGGTTGATGTTGGTGGAGGTCACGCCGGACAGCTCGATCTTGGCTTTCTCGGCGGCTTCCTTCAGGCGCTGCATGGCGACCTTGTCGCCGCTGAGGTCCACGCCGTCGGTGCGCTTGAACTCGCTGACCATCCACTTCATGATGCACTCGTCGAAGTCGTCGCCGCCGAGGCGGTTGTTGCCGGCGGTGGCAAGAACCTCGATCACGCCGTCGTCGATGTCGAGGATGGAGACGTCGAACGTGCCGCCGCCGAGGTCGTAGACCATGACCTTCTGGCTCTGCTCCTTATCCACGCCGTAGGCGAGGGCGGCAGCAGTCGGCTCGTTGATGATACGCTTGACCTCAAGACCGGCGATCTTGCCGGCGTCCTTGGTGGCCTGACGCTGGGAGTCGGTGAAGTACGCAGGAACGGTGATGACCGCCTCGGTGACGGTCTGACCCAGATAGGCTTCGGCGTCGCTCTTGAGCTTCTGCAGGATCATCGCGCTGATCTCCTGCGGGGTGTAGGCCTTGCCGTCGATGGTGACCTTGTGATCCGTGCCCATCTCACGCTTGATGGAGGAGATGGTGCGGTCGGGGTTGGTGATGGCCTGACGCTTGGCGACCTGGCCGACCATACGCTCGCCGGTCTTGGAGAACGCGACGACGGACGGTGTGGTGCGGTTGCCCTCCGCGTTGGGGATCACGACGGCTTCGCCGCCTTCCATAACGGCAACGCAGCTATTGGTAGTACCTAAATCAATACCGATGACTTTAGACATAATTTTGTCCTCCTGAATCTATCTTAATTTTATTTGTTTACGAGGTTAATTGGCGACCTTGACGATCGCGAAGCGCAGCACCTTGTCGCCGAGCATGAAGCCCTGCTGCAGGACCTCGACCACGGTATTTTCGCCGCAGCTCTCGTCCTCAATGTGCATCACGGCGTTGTGTCGCTCGGGATCAAATTCCTTGCCCACACAGTCGATCGGCGTGACGCCGAGCTTCGTGAGCGCTTCTTTGTATTGGTTGAAGATCATCTCAAGCCCCTTCTTGTGGGGATCGTCGTCCTCCGCGCCGAACTGGGCGAGGCCGCGCTCGAGATTGTCGTATACCGGAAGCATACCCTTGATGGTGTCGATCTTCGCGTTGGCGTAGATGCCTTCCTTTTCCTTGGCGGTGCGCTTGCGGTAGTTATCGTATTCGGCGGCGAGCCGCAGATACTGGTCGTGCTCCTCGGCAAGCTGCTTGGCAAGGCCCTCCATCTTCTCCATCTGCTCGCGCGTGACGGTGAAGGTCTCGGCCTTGGCCTCCTCCTTCTTATCCTCGGGGGGGAGCTCCTTTTCCTCGGCAGCCGCGGCCTGCGGCTCCTTTTCGGGGGTCTCGGGCTGTGCGTTCTGCTTATCCTTCTTTGGCATTTCTTACTCCTTCTCTTCCTTGGGCGGAAGCTCGCTTTTTCCGAACATCCGCGTCAGACTGTCTGCAAAGTAGCTCAACCGTGCGGTCACGGTGGCGTAATCCATTCTTGTGGGGCCGACCACACCGACCAACCCGCGCATCCCGCCGCCGATGTCATAGCTGGCGACGACGACGCTCGTGTCGCGCAGTGCCTCGTTGACGTTTTCCGGTCCGATGAGGATCTTCAGCGGGGTGTCGTCCTCGGGAACCGGAAGATTTTCCTTGTTGTCCACAAAGAACGTCATCAAATCGTGCGCCTTGTCGAGGTCGCGGTACTCGGGCATCTTCAGGATCTGGCTCGCGCCGGTGGTGAACACGTCCTTTTTGGCGGCCTCCTCCAAAATTTCGGCGGCATAGCCAACTGTCGCGGAGAGAACCAGAAACAGCTCCGGCGCGATCTGATCGGAAAGCCCCATGAGCTTCGCGCTCATCTCCTCGCGGGACTGCTTGGTGAAGTGCGTGTTGAGCAGGGCGCTCAGATCGGTGAGCCGCGCGCGGTCGAACGCGAGCGGCGAGCGCTGCAGCTGGGATTTCACGCGGCTGTCGTCTGTCATCACGACGGTGATGAAGCTCGTATCGTCCACGCCCAGCAGCTCGAAGCGCTTGACGGTCACGCCGCTTTTGCCCTCGGCGACCGCGTAGGCGGGATAATCGACGATGGAGGATACCATCTGTCCGGCCTGCGAGATCATGCTGCCCGCGGCGGACATTTTATCCTGCAGCGTTTCGTTGATCTCCTCCGCTTCCGCCTCGGAGACCTCGCGCCGCTCCATCAGCTCGTTGACGTACAGCCGGTAGCCCTTGGGGGACGGCACGCGGCCGGCGGAGGTGTGCGGCTGCTCGAGGTAGCCCAAGTCAGAAAGCTCGGCGAGCTCGTTGCGCACGGTGGCGGAGGAAACGCTCCCGCCCATCTCCTGCGCGATGGCCTTCGAGCCGACCGGCTCGGCGGAGGCAATGTAATCCTCGATCACACGCTTGAGTATCTGCTTTTTGCGTGCGCTCAGCTCCATGCCTCCGACCTTCTCTCATAGATTTAGCACTCCTTATCATCGAGTGCTAAACGCAGTGTACCACCAGTGTATGCCAATGTCAATAGGGCGGCGTGTAAACAGTTTGTGAACTAAGGGCGGACAAAAAAGGAAGAGGAAAACCGGAAACGGTTTTCCTCTTCCTTTTCGCAATAGGATGCCTTATTCGGCCTTCGGAGCCTCCGCGGCCTTCGCAGCGGCGGCAGCTTCGGCAGCAGCCTTGGCGGCAGCGGCCTTCTTCTCGGCCATGGCCTTCTGCGCGGCCTTAAACTTCTCCTTCTCCTCGGGAGTAGGAATGGGTTCGATGGCGTTCTTCGGGCAGGCCTTGGCGCACATGGTGCAGTTGCGGCACTTGGTATAGTCGATGACAGCCACGTTGTTGACGACGTGGATGGCGTCGAACTTGCAGGTGCGCTCGCACATACCGCAGGCGATGCAGGAGTTGGCGCAGACCTTGGTGACAGCGGGACCCTTGTTCTTGTTCGCGCAGTTGACGAACACCTTCTGCTTGTAGGGGACCTCGACGATCAGCTTACGCGGGCAGGCCTCACGGCAGGCGCCGCAGTCGGTGCACTTTTCCTTGTC
>CALDMA010000084.1 GCA_937915075.1 uncultured Oscillospiraceae bacterium | reverse complement strand
TCCCCCTATGGAAACAGTGCTTTATTTCACTGTCTCCCATAGGGGGAGCATATCAGAACGCTCTGCTTTTTGCTTGGCTCTTTACAGCTTTGTGATGACGGGAATGACCATCGGGCTGCGCTTGGTCGTTTTGAACAGGTAATTGCTCACGCCCGATTTGATCGCGCCCTTGAGCTCGCCGATATCGCGGCTGCGGCGGCCCAGCACGCCCTCGGCGGCGGACATGACCACGGTCTTGAGCTCGTTCATCAGCTCCTCGGACTCCTTGACGTAGATGAAGCCGCGGGTGATGATCTCGGGCTCGGCGAGCATATAGCCGTCGTGCGCGGAGATGGGCAGCACGACCACCACCATGCCGTCCTCGGCGAGATGCTTACGGTCGCGCAGGACAACGGCGCCGACGTCGCCCACGCCGCTGCCGTCTACAAAGATCTCACCGGCGGGCGCCATGCCCGGCACGAGCTTCATCGTGCGTGCGGTGATCTCCACCGCGTCGCCGTTTTCACAGATGGCGATGTTCTTGCGGTCCATGCCCATGGACATGGCAAGGTTCTTATGGATCTGCAGCATACGCTGCTCGCCGTGTACGGGGATAAAATACTTCGGCTTTGTGAGCGCGTGGATGATCTTCAGCTCCTCCTGGCAGGCGTGGCCGGAGACGTGGAGCATGTCCGCGCGGTCGTAAATGACCTCGACGCCCTTGCGGAACAGCTCGTTGATGACGCGCGAGACGGTATTCTCGTTGCCGGGAATGGCAGAGGCCGAGATGATGACGCGGTCGCCGGGACCGACCTCGATCTGCTTGTGCTGGGAAAACGCCATGCGGTAGAGCGCGCTCATTTCCTCGCCCTGAGAGCCGGTCGTGACAATGACCTGCTTATCGAGCGGGAGCGCCTTGATCTTGTTGATGTCCGTCACGGTGTTCTTGGGCAGCTTCATGTAGCCGAGGTCGACCGCGACCTTGGTGACATTTTCCATGCTGCGGCCCGTGACGGCGACCTTGCGGCCGACCGCCGCCGCCGCGTCGATGACCTGCTGGATGCGGTGGACGTTGGAGGCGAAGGTCGTGACGATGATGCGCTGCTTGCAGCCGGCGAAGAGCCGGTCGAAGGTCTTGCCGACCATGCGCTCGCTCATCGTGTAGCCGGGGCGCTCGACGTTCGTGGAGTCCGCGAGCAGCGCGAGCACGCCCTGCTTGCCCAGCTCGCCGAAGCGCGCAAGGTCGATGACCTCGCCGTCGATGGGCGTGGAGTCGATCTTGAAGTCGCCCGTGTGGACGACGGTGCCGAGCCCGGTGTGGATGGCGAACGCCACGCTGTCCGCGATGGAGTGGTTCACATGAATGAACTCCACGCTGAACTTGCCGGCCTTGACCGTCATGCCGCTTTCGACCGTGACGATCTTGGTGGACTTCAAAAGCCCGTGCTCCTCGAGCTTCAGGCGGATGAGACCCGCGGTGAGGCGGGTGCAGTAGATGGGCATATTGACCTGCTTGAGGACGTAGGGGATGGCCCCGATGTGGTCCTCGTGGCCGTGGGTGATGAACAGACCGCGGATGCGGTTCTTGTGCTTGGTAAGGTAGCTCACGTCGGGAATGACAAGGTCGATGCCGTACATATCGTCGCCGGGGAAGGCCATGCCGCAGTCCACGACGATGATCTCGCCGCCGTACTCATACACGGTCATGTTCTTGCCGATCTCGTTCAGTCCGCCGAGCGGGATGATCTTCAAATTTTCTGCCAAAATGCATTCACTCCTTATGGAACTTCAAAAATTGGGTGAGCATTCGGTCCATGCCGCGCAGAAATGACCGCACGGAAACAACGGCGTCCGTGCCGCGCGCTCCGCCCTGTTCCGCGGAGCGCATCGCACCATCGGCGCCCTGATCGTTTTCGCTATGGACTTGTGCTCTATTCAAACCGCGCGGGGGCGGCTCAATACAATTTGTGTTTTTATAGTATACCACGTTTTTTGGAAAAAGTACACACTTTTTTTCATGTGCCCCTTTTCCGGGCGAATTTTTTATCGGAAAGCCTATTGCGCCCTTGCGCGCCCGTGTGCTACAATATAGTATCTATTCGTATTTGTTCCGCCTTTGTGCCGCCGATGAAGCGGGGAGGATACCTTATGAGTAAGAAAGTCAATAAGCTGACCGAGCCGAATATGCGGCTGTATTTTCTCCTTGCCGCGGTCTTCTGCGCGGTGACTCTGTGGATTGAGCCGGTCCTCGGCCTCGTTGAGGCCGGCGTGATGGCGCTCGCCTACGTCTATTTCCGCCGCACGGCGCAAAAGCGCCGCGAGGGCATCCAGCGCTACGTCGAGGATATGACCGACGATGTGGCGAGCGCGGGCAAGTCCTCCATGCTCTCGGCCCCCTTTGCCATGATGGTCTTCCGGCCCGACACGCAGGAGGTGCTGTGGAGCAACGAGAGCTTCCTCCAGCTCACGGGCATGAGGGAGAATCTGTTCGATAACCGCTTGGAGGATACGCTGCCCGGCTTCCCCGCCCAATGGCTGCTGGAGGGAAAAAGTGAATGCCCCGAAACGGTCGTCGTCAACAACCGGCACTTCCGCGTGTTCGGCAGCCTCACGCATCCGAGCGGCCGCGGCGGCGCGCGCGGGCTCCTCGCGCTGACCTACTGGATGGACGTGACCGAGCAGGACGAGCTCAAAAAAAAGAGTGAGGAGAACCGCCCCATCGTGGCCGTGCTCATGCTCGATAACTACGAGGAGCTGATGAAGGCCGGCACCGAGGCTGCGCGCTCGTCCGTGCTCGCGCAGATCGACGAAAAGATCAGCGCGTGGGTGTCAGGCACGCAGGGCCTGCTGTGCAAATACGACCGCAACCGCTATTTGCTGCTGCTGACGGAAAAGCATTACAATACGCTGCTTGAGGGCAAGTTCAGCGTGCTCGACGCGGTGCGCTCCGTCGTCACCGAGGACGGCGTCGCCGCGACGCTCTCCATCGGCGTCGGCAAGGACGCGGACGATTACGAGACGCTTTTCAAGAACGCGGGCCTGTCCATCGAGATGGCGCTCTCGCGCGGCGGCGATCAGGTCGTCGTGCGCAACCGCCTCGATTTTGAGTTCTACGGCGGCAAGACGAAGTCCACCGAAAAGCGCACGAAGGTCAAGTCCCGCGTGATGGCAAACGCCCTCGGCGAGCTGATCTCCGACGCCAGCCAGGTCTTTGTCATGGGTCATAAGCACGCCGACTTCGACGCCGTCGGCGCGGCGGCGGGCGTGTGCTGCATCGCGCGCAAGCGCGGCAAGAAGGCGCAGATCGTCATTGACATGGACGACAATGCCGCCGGCCCGATCCTCAAGCGCCTTGCCGCGCTGCCGGAGTATAAGGACGCCTTCATCAGCGGCAGCGACGCCTTCATCAAGGCGCAGCCCGGCGCGCTGCTCGTGGTGGTGGACACCAACCGCCCCGACTTCGTGGAGTCCGAGCAGCTGCTCGACACCTGCAACCGCGTGGCGGTCATCGACCATCACCGCCGGGCGGCGAGCTACATTGAATCCGCGGCGCTCAACTTCCACGAGCCCTACGCCTCCTCGGCGTCGGAGCTCGTGAGCGAGCTGCTGCAATACCTTATTGAC
>CALDMA010000083.1 GCA_937915075.1 uncultured Oscillospiraceae bacterium | reverse complement strand
GAAATTGGCTGTTTTCTCCCGGCTCAAAATGGCGATTTTCTCCCGGCGCTAACAAGGGGGAGCATATCAGCCCGCGGCTCTGTTTTTTTGTATTTTTTCTTACGCGATCTTGCCCTTGCTCTGCAGGCGGATGCGGTCGGCGATCATGGCGATGAATTCACTGTTGGTAGGCTTGCCCTTGGTGTTCGACACCGTGTAGCCGAAGTAGCGCTGGAGCGTTTCCAGGTCGCCGCGATCCCACGCGGTCTCGATGGCATGACGCACGGCGCGCTCCACGCGTGAGGGCGTGGTGTTGTAGCGGCGCGCGACCTCGGGATAGAGCACCTTGGTCACGGCGTTGATGACGTCCATATCCTGCACGGCAAGGATGATCGCCTCGCGGACATACTGATAGCCCTTGATGTGCGCCGGCACGCCGACCTCGTGGATGATGGAGGTCACGAGGCGTTCCAGCGCGACGGGGCTCTCCTCCTCCGTCTCCCCGTTCCGGACGGCCTGGCGCATCCGCTCAAGCAGCGAGCCGGGCTCGCAGGGCTTCGCCATGAAGTAGGCCGCGCCCTGCTCCATCGCCTGCATCACCATCTGCTCGCGGTAGAAGGCGGAAACCAGGATCGTTTTCGGCCGCGCCGGCAGCTTTGCCATCCGGTCGAGCAGCGCGAAGCCGTCAAGCTCCGGCAGGATCACGTCTGTGATCACGAGCTGCGGACGTTCCCGTTCGATCATCTTCCATGCCTCCGCGCCGTCGCCGGCGCTCCCCACCACGTCAAATTCACCCGTATTTTCTATCGTCTGCTGCAGCATCGTGCGGAAATTTTCATTGGCATCCGCCAATACGACCTTGATCCTGTTCTCCATTTGCCTGTTCCTTTTCCTTCCTCCTCAATACTTGGGCTTCGACAACCGCATTCCGACGTGAATCGGATGTTTCGTTTTGCCTTGCCTATAAACTATCACATTTGGACAATGTTTTCAAGTAGATTTTTGTCGTTTAGCACAAATTTTATACGACACCATTCGAGCTTTTTAGCTTTTTAGCACAAACTTAACGGCAGGATAGTATCTCCTGCCGTTAAGCTCACTCTTAGGCGCTCGCCGCGCTCTGCGCCGTCATGCCGGAGGCGGAAAGCATATTTTCCGCGAGAATGCCATAACCTCTCTGCGGGTCGTCCAGAAGGACGTGCGTCACCGCGCCGACGAGCTTCCCGTCCTGCACGATCGGGCTGCCGCTCATGCCCTGCACGATGCCGCCCGTGAGCGCGATGAGCGTCGGGTCGGTCACCCGCAGGAGCAGATTGCGCGTGGGCGCGGAGCCGCCGTAGAGCTTTTCGATCTCGATCTCATAGGCGCACACCTCGTCGCCCTTGCAGTTTGCCAGAATGACCGCCTTGCCGGTGTGGACCTCCGCGCGCCGCGCGACGGGGATCGCCTCCCCGACGGTCTCCGGACGGTTCTCCTCCGGCAAAACGCCGAAAATGCCGCACTCCGTGTTCGCGTAAAGCGAGCCGAGGTCGCGCGTCAGGTCAAAGTCGCCGCGCAGTTCGCCCGGCGAGCCGCTCGCGCCGCGCTTGACCGCCTTGACGCTCGCCGCCATCACGCTGCCGCGCGAGAGCGGCATGAGCTTGCCGGTGTCCACATCCGTGATGCCGTGACCGAGCGCCGCGAACGCGCCCGTCTGCGGGTCATAGAAGGTCACCGTGCCAATGCCCGCCATGCTGTCGCGGATCCACGCGCCGAGGCGGCACACGCCGTCCTGCCCTTTTTTCGGACAGACGGCGAGCTTCACGAGCCGGCCGCCGCGGCGCACGCCGAAGGCTGCCTCCTGCTCTCCGTTCTCCGCAAGAAGCGACTGCAAATGCTCCGTCGAGCCGATGGTGACGTCGTTCATCGTCAAGATCAGATCGCCGGCCTTCATGCCGCCCTTCTTCGCAGGGGATGCAGTGTCCTCGTTTTCCGAAAGCCCCACGACCAGCACGCCCTCGGCAAAGAGCTTCACGCCGATCGCCTTGCCGACCGGCACGAGCATCCGCGTCTCTCCGCCCGGATCCGGCGCACTCACGGCTCCCGCCGGCACGAGCAGGGCGGAGAGTGCAAAGACCAATGCCGCGCAGACGGCAGCGCCATGCCGCCCGCTTCGTTTCCGTCGCCTTTCATCCATCCCATCACCTCTCCTGTTCAAAAAGAAATCGTTTCTTTTTGAAATTTTTTGCCGCGTTTTTCGCTTGCGGCTCCGTTACTTTTTGCGAAAGCGCAAAAATTAGCCCGTACAAAATCTGTCGGCATTGGCATGGAAATGACTTGCTTTCGCGGCATGGAGACAAAAAAAGAAAACCGCAGGTCAAAACCTGCGGTTTTCGGAAAATTTCGGAAAAATCAACGCTCGCGATTGAAAATTTTGAAGATGTCGGCAAAGGGATCATCTTCCTCCTCGGCCTTCTTTTCCGCCTCGGCAGCCGCCTTGTCCTCTTCATAATTGATGGGCTCGATGGCGGGCTTCGCCTCCGCCGCCTTCTTCTCCTCGGCGGGCGCGGCAGCCGCGGCGCTTTTACCGTCGGCAAAGCCGGTGGCGATGACCGTGACGCGGATCTCGTCATCCATCGACTCGTCGAAGGTCGCGCCGAAGATCGTCAGCGCGTCGGGATGCACCGCGTCCTGCACCAGCGATGCCGCCTGCTCGACCTCCTCTAGGCCGATATCCATGGAGCCGGTAACGTTGATGAGCACGCCGCGCGCACCGTGGATGGAGGTCTCGAGCAGCGGGCTGGAGATGGCCATGCGGGCGGCCTCCTCGGCCTTGCCCTTGCCCGCCGCGCGGCCCACGCCCATGTGCGCCATGCCGGCGTTCTTCATGATGGCGGTAACGTCGGCAAAGTCGAGATTGATGAAGCCGGTGTCGCGGATGAGGTCGGAAATGGACTGCACCGCCTGGCGCAGCACATCGTCCGCGATCTCAAAGGCGTTGGCGAAGGTGATCTTCTGGTCGGTCGCGTGCTTGAGGCGCTCGTTGGGGATAATGACGAGGGAATCGACCTTGCCCTGCAGCTCCTCGATGCCCTTTTCGGCCTGCTGCATCCGGCGGCGGCCCTCAAAGCCGAACGGCTTGGTAACGACGCCGACGGTCAGGATACCCTGCTCGCGGGCGATCTCGGCCACAATGGGCGCGCCGCCCGTGCCGGTGCCGCCGCCCATGCCGGCGGTGATGAACACCATGTCGGTATCCTCCAGCGCCTTGGAGATCTGGGCGCGGCTCTCCTCCGCGCTCTTGCGGCCCACCTCGGGGTCGCTGCCGGCGCCCTGACCGTGGGTCAGCTTCTCGCCGATCTGGATCTTATAGGTGGCGCTGGAAACGTTGAGCGCCTGCTTATCGGTATTGACCGCGACGAAATCCACGCCGCGGGTCCCGGAACGCACCATGCGGTTGACCACATTGTTGCCGCCGCCGCCGACGCCGATGACCTTGATCCTGACGACGTTTTCAACGCCGGTATCCAATCCGAATGCCATATCGGTTCCTCCTACTATCTCTTGTAGAATGCGGGCGGTTCGTGT
This sequence comes from uncultured Oscillospiraceae bacterium, assembly GCA_937915075.1. Lineage (GTDB taxonomy): Bacteria > Bacillota > Clostridia > Oscillospirales > Oscillospiraceae > Hominicoprocola. The sequence continues at coordinate 16,288 of CALDMA010000083.1, read as the reverse complement.
CGGTGCCGCCACAACATCAAGTGTATTCTGAAGCAAGTCTATTGTATAACGCTTTTTCCCCGCGGTCAATAGCCGCGCGCGATTTCCCAAAAACTTTTTTACGCGCCCGGCGCGGACGGGATAAAGTGCATCTCGCCCTTGGACTTGAGCAGCATATAGTTGATCTCGCCCGTCTCGTTCGACTCCAGACCGTTCACCAGGTCCTGCACGCTGCGGAAAATATAGTCGAGGTCGGAATCCCACGGGAGGCGCACGGTGAAGCGGTCCAGATAGGTGAAGGTGATGGCCTCGGCATCAGACAGGTCGACGCTCCCGATGCCCGCGAGCATACCGTAACGTCTCGCCGTCTGCACCAGCGTGAGCAGCGTATCCGCCGTCAGCGTTTTCTCCGCGCCGAGCGAGAGCTGCGCGCTCAGCGCGGGCGACTCCGGCTCGACGCCCGTGATGCCCGGGCAGCCGGACGGCAGCGTGTCGGTCCGCTCAAGGAGCTTTCCGTTTTCGCTGATGAGCCAATAGCCCTCCGGCGTGACGACGCCCGCCGCCGCCGCGCACTCCCGCACCGTGATAACGATGGTGTCGGGCAGAGAGCGGTTGATCGTCGCCTCCCCCACATAGGGCAGCTTTTCAAAAATGGCCTGCGCGGCGCTGTACTTGTTGAGCAGGAAAAGGTTATCCTCGATCTCGATGCCCGAGGCCGCGACGACCTCCTCGCTCGTGTAGCGCGCGTTGCCGCTCACCGTGATGCTCTGCACCTTGAAGAAAACGGTCAGCGCCGCGACGACCGCGCCGGCGATGAGCAGGCTGCACAGGAGCTTCGTCAGGAAAGAAAATCTTCCCCGCCGGCGTCTGCGATTCGTGCTGCGATTTCGTGCCATAGCTTTTGTATCCTTTGCTTTTCTATGTAGTCTCCCGGCGAATTCGTGCGCCGAGCGCGGCCAGGTCGCGCTCGATGGCGTCGTACCCGCGGTCGATGTGCGTGAGCTCCGTCACGCGGGTCGTGCCCTCGGCGGAAAGTCCCGCGATCACCAGCGCCGCGCCGCCGCGCAGGTCGGTGCACTTGACCGCCGCGCCGTGCAGTGCCCTCACGCCGTTCACCACCGCCACGCGTCCCGCGACGCGGATCTCCGCACCCATGCGCGAGAGCTCGTCGACATGGCGGTAGCGGTTTTCAAAAATGTTCTCGACAAAGACCGTGCAGCCCTCGCTTTTGAGCAGCGCCGCCATCAGCACGGGCTGGGCGTCGGTCGGAAAGCCCGGGTAGGGCGCGGTGCGCACGGGGCGCACGGAGCGCAGCGCTCCGGCCGAGCGCAGGGAAACAGCGTCCGCCTCGCTCCTCACCTCGCAGCCGCTCTCGGCGAGCGCGAGCGCCACGGTGGAGACCGCGCGGTAGTCCACGCCGGTGAACCGGACCTCGCCGCCCGCCGCCGCTGCGGCGCAGAGGTAGGTCGCGCAGACGATGCGGTCCCCGATGACGCGGTGCGTGCAGCCGTGCAGCGGCGCGCCGCCCTCGACCGTGATGATGGAGCCGCCCGCGCCGCTCACTCGCGCGCCCATGCTTCGCAGCAGCGCCTGAAGATCGACGATCTCCGGCTCGCGGGCCGCGTTGTAGATGACGCTTGTGCCCTCCGCGCCGCAGGCGGCGAGAATGGCGTTTTCCGTCGCGCCGACGCTCGGGATGGCAAGCGTGAGGTCCGTGCCGCGAAGGCATTTCGCCTTGCAGCGCAGCTCGCCGCCGACCTCGGTGATCTCCGCGCCCAGCTCACGCAGGGCGGCAAGATGCAGGTCGATGGGCCGCGGGCCGAGCTCGCAGCCGCCGGGGTAAGATAAGACCGCTTCCCCCTGCCGCGCGAGGATCGCGCCCAGAAAAATGACGGACGAGCGCATTTCGCGCATCAGCTCGTCGGGAATGTCGCAGCGCGCCATCGGCGCGGTATCCACCTCCAGCGCCGTGCCGTCGCGCCGCACGCGGCAGCCGAGGTGCCGCAGGATGGCAATGGACGCGTCCACGTCGCGCAGATGCGGACAGTTCTCGATGCGGCAGACGCCCCGTGCGAGGATCGTCGCCGCCAGCACGGGCAGGACGCTGTTCTTGCTGCCCTGTATCGTCAGTTCTCCGTGAAGCAGCGCGCCGCCCTCGATGCTCAGATAGCTCATGTGCCGTTCCTCCCTTTCCCGATGGGTCAACAAACTAAGCCATAGTATGCGCCCACGGTGCGCCGTGGTTCCGGTGCGGGAGGAAAAGGGGGTGTACTTTCGCGGTGTTTTATGGTAAAATTCCGAAAGAATCCAAAAGCGAGGTCTATGCCATGAAAGGAAAAACGATCGTCAAAACGCTCGGGCTCGTGCTGCTCGCGCTGCTTATTCTCGTCGTGCTGTACGTCGTCTATGTGTTCGTGAGCTACCACCGCGTCGGCGATCAGAGTCTCAGCGTGATGCATTGCAGCGGTAAGGACGCAGTCCCCATGGAGGGTGCGGTCGAGACCGGCACCGTCTACCGCGTTTCGTCCGCGAACGCGGGCTTCGGCGCGTACAGCGCCGACTACAGCTTCTTTATGGACGGCGGCAAAGAGAGCCGAGCCCGCAGCCGGCAGGCAGTCGACGAAAATATGCGCGGCATCGTCGCGTTTGTCGAAGACCTTTCGCCCGATTTTGCCCTCTTTCAGGAGGTCGACACCGACGGCACGCGCAGCTGGCACATCGACGAGACCGCCTATCTGAGCGACGCCATGAAGGGGTGCGAATACGATGAGGTCTTCGCGCAGAACTATGACAGCCCCTATCTTTTCTACCCGCTCATTCAACCCCACGGGGCGAATCAGTCCGGCATTGTGACACTTTCGCGCTATCCAATCACCTCCGCCGCGCGGCGGGAGCTGCCGGTGGAGGGCGGCTTCATGAAGCTCCTCGACCTCGACCGCTGCTATTCGGTCAGCCGCATCCCGACGGCAAACGGCAGGGAGCTTGTCCTCTATAATCTCCACCTCTCCGCCTACACCTCGGACGGCGCCATCGCCACCGAGCAGCTCGAGCTGCTGTGCGCGGATATGCTCACGGAATACGAGGCGGGCAATTACTGCGTCGCGGGCGGCGACTTCAATAAGGACCTGCTCGGCAATTCACCGGAGATCTTCGGCGTGGCCGCCGGGGAAAACGACACCTGGGCGCAGCCCATCCCGGAGGGGACGATCCCCGCGGGGCTGACGCTCGTCGCACCCTTTGATGCGGGATCGCCCGCTGCCTCCTGCCGCACGGCGTCCGAGCCGTACAGCGTCGAGACGACCTTCCGCCTGACGGTGGACGGCTTCCTCGTGAGCGATAATGTGGAGGTCGCGGACAGCGCCGTAGTGGACGCCGGCTTCCTCTACTCCGACCACAATCCCGTGTGGATGGACTTCAAGCTCAATTGAATATGGTCTGAGCTTGTCGAAAAAGCGGCAAAGCCGCTTTTTCGAGAAAGTTTCGCTGCGTTCTGCGCCTCGGTTGTCCGCTAAAAGCGGACAATTCGACGCTCACTCCGCGCAAGGTGTTTTCTGCCACGCACAGGTCGCGGCAGAAAACGGATCATACCGCTTTCGCGTCTGCGGACGCGAAACTCTGCGAGGCTTTTTCTCACTTGACAAGCGCCATGACGGTCTCATAGATGCGCTCCGTCGCGTCGCGCACACCGAGTCGGAATGAAGCCTCGTGCATCGCCGCGAGCCGCGTTTCATCGCGCAGCAGCGCGGCGGCCTCCGTGAACAGCCGCTTGCCGTCCAGACCCTCCTCGGGCAGGACGAGCGCCGCGCCATGCTCGCCGAGCACGGCGGCGTTTTTCTCCTGATGGTGGTTCGTCACGTTCGGCGACGGCACCAGGATGGCCGGCACGCCGAGCGCCGTCAGCTCGCTGAGCGTGGACGCGCCCGCGCGGCAGATCACAAGGTCGGCGGCGCGCATGACGTCCGCCATGTCGTAGATATACTCGCGCACGTCGAGCGAGGGATGGTCGCGCAGATCCACGCCGTACCCGCTCACCCACTCGTGCATTTTCTGCCAGCCGAGCGAGCCAACGGAATGGACGTGGTGGAACGGCTCCTTTGCCGCCTCAAGATAGAGAAGTTCCGCTGTGACGCGGTTCATGTTCCCCGCGCCGAGGCTGCCCCAGAACGAAACGATCAGCGGGCGGCCGTCGTTGACGCCGAGCTTTTCCTTGGCCTGCGCCTTTGTCTGCGTGAAGAAGTCACCGCGCACCGGCGTACCGGTGACGACCACACGGTCCTTGTGCTTATAATACTGCCGGCAGTCCTCAAAGCCGACGAGAATGCGGTCGCAATGGTTCTCGAGCAATCGGGTCGTCAGCCCCGGCACGGCGTTCGACTCGTGCACCGCCGTCGGGATGCCGCGCGCGTGGCCGTAGCGCACGATGGGATAGCTTGCGTAGCCGCCCGTGCCGACAATGAGGTCGGGCTGAAATTCATCGAGAATGGCGTCCACCTCGCGCTTCGCGTGCATCAGATTGTGCACGGAGATGAGGTTGTGGCGCAGCTCCTTCGGCTGAAGGGAGCGGTGGAAGGACGAGATGTTGACCGTGCGGAACGGATAGGGCGTGTGCGCGATCAGGTCGCGCTCCAGCCCGCGCTCCGCGCCGACGAAGAGGATGCGGGTCTTCGGGTCTCTCTCCCGCAGGAAGCCCGCGAGCGCCAGCGCGGGGTTGACGTGTCCCGCCGTGCCGCCGCAGGTGAAAATAACGTTCATGCCTTCCGTCCCCCTTTCTTCCTCGCGGCGGTCTGTTTTCCGCCGCGGCATATTTTTGAGCTTTTCAGCTTGGCGGCATCTGCCGCGAGACGCTCAGCACCACGCCCATCTCCGCGAGCTGGATCGCCAGCGCCGTGCCGCCGTAGCTGAAGAACGGCAGCGAGATGCCGGTATTCGGCACAAGATTCGTCACGACCGCGATGTTTAAGAAAACCTGCAGCGCGATCTGCGTGGTGATGCCCACGACAAGAAGGCTGCCGAAGCGGTCGCGCGCGTGGAGCGCGATCCAATAGCCGCGGATGATGAGCAGCGCGAAGATCGCCATGATGAGCGTCGCGCCGATCAGGCCCAGCTCCTCGCAGACGATGGAAAAAATGCAGTCATTGTGCTCCTCGGGCAGGAAGAGGAACTTCTGCCGGCTCTTGCCGAGGCCGAGGCCGAGCAGGCCGCCCGAGCCGATGGCGATGAGACTCTGGCGGGTCTGGTAGCCCGTGCCGGTCTTGAACGCGTCGTTGAGCGGGTCGAGCCAGATGGCGATGCGCGAGGAGTTGTAGGTGATGAGGCCCGAAAGGAAGGCGTACGCCACCGCCGCCACACCACCGATACCGATGCCGACCCAGTAGCCGCGGATGCCGCCGACGAACATCATCGCCGCACCGATGCCGAGAATGAGCACGGTGCCGGAAAGGTGCGGCTCGAAGTACATCAGCGCCGCAATGAGGACAAGGATAAAGCCGTAGGGCAGGATACCGTAGCGGAGCGTCCTCATTTTGTCCTTCTTTTTGGAAATGCTGTCGGCAAAATAAAGGATAACGCCGAGCTTGGCGATCTCCGACGGCTGGAACCGCATCGTGGTGTTCGGGATGCCGAGCCAGCGCGTCGCGCCGTGGCTCGTGATGCCGACGCCGGGAATGATGACCGCGACGAGCAGGGCAATGGAAACGCCCAGCGCGATCTTGGCTACGCCGCGGAAGCGCGCGTAGTTGATGCGCCCGATGACGACCATGGCGGCAAGGCCGAGCACGGCAAAGCCCGCCTGCCGCTTGAAGTAGTACAGCGGATCGCCCGACTCATAATAGGCGGAGGGGAAGCTCGCCGAGAGGAGCATGATGAGCCCCACGCCGGTGAGCAGCAGCACGAGCAGGAGAAACGGCACGTCGATGGGCCCGCGGCCCGCCTCCTTCGCGGCGGCCTCCATGCGCTTCATGTGCTCGCGCTGCTCGCGCCGCAGCTCGCGCTCCTCCTTCGTCATGCCGGTTCACCTCCCCTCATCGTTTTTTGGAATGTGCTTTAGAAGTGGTATCTTCCGATCACGCCCCAGAGCGCCAGCATACAGAACACGGCGGAGACGAGCGTGAAGATGGTCACGAGCTTGACCTCGCTCCAGCCGCAGAGCTCAAAATGATGGTGCAGCGGCGCCATCTTGAAGATGCGCTTGCCGTGCGTCGCCTTGAAGTAGGCGACCTGAATGATGTCCGAAAGCGTCTCGCAGATGTAGACGATGCCGACGAGCAGCAGCACGAGCGGCATATCGTAGGCGAACGCCAGTCCCGCCACCGCGCCGCCGAGGAAGAGCGAGCCGGTGTCGCCCATGAAGACCTTGGCGGGGTGGAAGTTGTAGACGAGGAAGCCGATGAGGCCGCCGACCATCGCCGCGGCAAAAACGCCGAGGTCGTTCTCATAGCCCCACCATGAGCCGACCACCGCGAAGAACAGCGCCACCGGCACCGTCACGCTGCCGGCCAGACCGTCGATGCCGTCCGTGATGTTGACGGCGTTGACCGTGCCGACGATGACAAAGGCTGCGAAGATCATGTAAACGACCCAGTTGAGAATGATGTAGGTGTTCGCGAACGGAATGTAGAGGTTCGGCGTCAGCATCCCCTCATAGCGCATCAGGCAGAGGAACACCACCGCCGCGGCAAGCTGGAGGGCAAACTTCTGGATCGCCGTCAGGCCGAGGTTCCGGTGCAGCTTCACCTTCTGAAAATCGTCAAGGAAGCCGATCAGTCCGAACACAGCGGCAAAGGCAAACACGTAGAGATGCGCGAAGCTGCCCGCGCGCATAGCGTCCCAGCCGAACACGAGAATGGTGACAAGGATGCCGAAAATGAACATCAGTCCGCCCATCGTCGGCGTGCCGGACTTGCCGGCGTGCCAGGTCGGGCCGTCCTCGCGGATGCTCTGTCCCGCCTTGAGCCTGCGCAGCTCGGGAAGCAGAAAGCGTCCGGTGACAAGCGTGATGAGAAAGCTCACAATGCAGGCAGCGATCAGTTTCATAGCGTGTTCCCTCCGCCGCGCAGAGCGCGGCTCTTTCGTTTTTTATTGGCTCAGATGCTCGCGCACCACCTGCCGCTCGTCGAGCGGCAGCGTCTCGGCGCCGACCACCTGATAGGTCTCGTGTCCCTTGCCCGCAAGCACCACCACGTCGCCGGTGTGGGCGTGGTCGAGCGCGTAGGCGATGGCCTCGCGGCGGTTTTCCAGCACGGCAAACGGCGTCGTGCTGTCCGCCATGCCGGCGAGGATCTCATGCAGAATGGCGTAGGGGTCCTCCGTGCGGGGATTATCCGAGGTGACGATCACCCCGTCCGCGAGCTGCGCGGCGATGCGCCCCATTTCGGCGCGCTTCGTCCGGTCACGGTCGCCGCCGCAGCCGAACACGACGAGCACGCGCGCGTCGGCAAAGCCGCAGACGGCCGAGAGAATATTTTTCAGCCCGTCGGGCGTGTGCGCGTAGTCGATGAGCACGGTGTAGTCCGTATCCGTCGGCACCACCTCCGCCCTGCCGCGCACGCCCTGACAGAGCGGGAGGGCCCGCGCCGCGTCCTCGAGCGGGATGCCGAGGGCCTGCGCCGCGGCGAGCGCGGCGAGCGCGTTGTAGAGGGAGAACGCCCCGGGAATGTGCAGCGTCACGGGGATGTGCTCGCTGTCGCTGCACGCGGTGAAGCTCACGCGGTCGGCGCAGTATTGCGCGTCCCAGCCGACGAGATCGTTTGCAAGCCCCTGTCCGAAGCGTGTGACCGGACAGGTCACATTTTCGAGCAGCCGCGGCGTCCACGGATCGTCGCCGTTGACGGCGGCAGCGCGGCACTGGCGGAACAGTTGAGCCTTGGCGCCGCAGTAGGCTTCCATTGTACCATGGTAGTCAAGATGGTCCTGCGTGAGATTGGTGAACACGCCGAGCGCGAAGTCGATCGCGCCCACGCGCCTTTGCACGAGCGCGTGAGAGGAGACCTCCATCACCACATGGGTGCAGCCCGCGTCCGCCATTTCGCGCAGCAGACGCTGGAGCGTCAGCGCGTCGGGCGTGGTGCGCTCGGCAGGCAGAACGGTCTCGCCGATCATATTCTGATTGGTCCCGATCAGGCCGACCTTTGCGCCCAGGCAGCGCTCAAGGAGCTGCTTGAGAAGATACGTTGTGGTCGTCTTGCCGTTCGTGCCGGTCACGCCGACCACCGTCATGCGTCCCGCCGGCTCGCCGTACCACCTCGCGGTGAGCTTTGCCGCCGCCTCGTGCGCGTCGGGGACCAGCACGCAGGGCACGCCTTCGGCCGCGTGCTCGGTCACGACGCAGACCGCGCCGCGCGCAAGGGCCTCTTCGGCATAGTCTGCGCCATCCTCCCGCGCGCCATGCAGGGCGAGGAAAAGGCTTCCTTCTCCCGCCGCGCGGGAATCGAGGGTGAGGTCATGTATTTCCGTCCGCGCGTCCGCGCGGAGGAGTCGGAAGTGATCGAGGGCGCTCAAAAGCTCGCCGAGCTTCGTAGGCGCGTCGTCCTTTCTCCGTCAAATCTTGCTCTCTTTTGTGCTTGTCAGTCGGTCACCGAGCTGTCGCTGAACTGGACGCGCACCACCGTGCCCGCCGCGACCTCCGTGCCCGGCGCCTCCGACTGGGAGATGGCGCGCACGCTCGCAGAGCTGCCGCCGGTCGCGCCGGAGACGGACATGATGAGTCCCGCGTCGGTGAGCTTGCGGTTGGCCGCCGCGGCGCTGTCGCCCACGACGTTCGGCACGATGCACAGCTCCGTGGATTTCTCCGCGCCGAGGTAGAGGATGATCTCCGCGTTGTTCGGCACGATCGCGCCGCCGAGCGGCGTCTGGTCGGTGACGGTCTCGCCGTTGCCGACGGTGCGGCAGGAGAAGCCCTCCTCCTTGAGCTTTGCCACCGCCTCGTCGCGCTTGAGCCCGACGACGTTCGGCACGGTATGATCCGCGCCGACGAGCTCATCGGCGCTGTAGGTCGGCTCGATGCCGAGGTAGGGCAATATCTCTGCCATGATGCTCGACGCCACAGGCGCGGCCATGTTGCCGCCGGAGCGGTAGGTGCCGGTGTCGTTGCTGGCGTTGCTGAGGGTGAGGAGCATGATGATCTGCGGGTCGTCCGCCGGCGCGCAGCAGGTGAACGAAACGGTGACGCTCCCGTCGATCTGGTCGGCGGTGCCGGTCTTGCCGCCGATGCGGTAACCCGCGACCTTGCCGTTCTTGCCCGTGCCGTACTCGACCTCGTACTCCATGATCTCGCGCACGGTCTTGGAGGTATCCTCGGAGATGACCTGCCGCACCGGGGTGGTGTCGTGGCGGTACTTGACGTTGCCGCTCTGGTCGAGCACCTCGGAGACGATGTAGGGCGTGCGGAGGTAGCCACCGTTGACGCAGGCCGCCTGCGCGTTGATGAGCGAGAGCGGCGTGACGTTGAAGTTCTGACCGAAGGCGTAGCACGCCAGCGCCAGCGTGGAGTATTCGATCTCCTTGTTGACAAAGCCGCTCGCCTCGCCGGTGGTGTCCACGCCGGTCTTTCCGGTGAGGCCGAAGGCCTTCATGTAATTATAGAAGGTCGTGTTGCCGAGGCGCAGGCCGATGTTGATGAACGCGGGGTTGCAGGAATTGGCGAACGCCGTGATGAGGTCCTGATGGCCGTGGCCGGGCGCGCGCTTGGAGCAGTTGATCTTCGCGCCCTCGATGACGACATAGCCCGGGCAGTTGAAGGTGTCGGACATTTTGACCTTGTTCTCCTCCAGCGCCATGGCGAGGGTGAGGATCTTGAAGGTCGAGCCGGGCTGGAAGGTGTCGTTGATGGCCTTGTTGCGCCATTGCATATTTTGCAGCGTGTCGGCCGCCGCGTTGAGCTCCTCGTCGGTCATGCCGGCGGCAAGCATCCCCTTGTTGTAAATACTCGCGGGGGCGTTGAGATCGTAGGTCGGCAGCGACGCCATCGCGAGAATGCCGCCCGTGTTGACGTCCATGACGATGCCGGTCGCGCCCACGCCCGTGCCATAGCGGCTCTCGAGCTCCTCAAGGCCCTTTTCGAGGTAATACTGCACCGTCTTATCGAGGGTCGTCACCAGACTGTCGCCGTTCTCAGCGTCGAAATACTGTTCATACTGATAGAGCAGCGCGTTGCCGTTGGCATCGCGCGCAGAGACGACCATGCCCTTTTCGCCGGTCAGCTCCTCGTCGTACACGGCCTCAAGACCGTAGGCGCCGCCGTTGGCGTTGACAAAGCCGATGACGTGCGCGGCGAGCGTGGAATATGGGTAGTAGCGCTTGGAGGTCGGCTCCAGAAAGACGCCCTTGATGCCGTTGTCGCTGATAAACGCGCGGACTTTGTCCGCCGTCTCCTGCTCGACCTTCTTTTTGATGACCTTGTACTGCGAGGCGGTGTCCTTCATGTCGTCGAGGATGTCGTTCGGGTCCACGCCGAGGATCTCGCCGAGGCCGTTTGCGATCAGATTCGGATCCTGCTCGTTTTTGGCGACGTCAAGAGGCGAGATGCAGACATTCTCCGCCGTGGAGGAGAGGGCGAGGATGTCGCCGTTTTTATCATAGATGGTGCCGCGGCTCGCCTCCACGGTCGTGCGCAGCGTCTGCTGACGCACAGCGAGCGTCTTGAGCTCGTCGTGCTGCTTGATCTGCAGCTTATAGAGCTGGGCGAAGAGCAGCAGAAACGTGCCGATACCCAGCAGCGCCAGCAGCAGAAGCGTCCGCTGCTGGATGATGCGGTTGGCGCGGCGCGCGCTGTCCGGTTTTCTTTTCGGGGGTGTCGGCACGGTCTTTCCTCCTCATACGGCAAGGGGCATAATGGCAAAACAAGGAGTAAGGAAGCTCCTTACTCCTTATGTATAGGCTTCGCTCAACTGAAATATTCCACCACGCTGAAAACGCCCTGCCCCAGCGAGGTGAACACGCGGCTGAGCACGCTGACGTTCTGCGTTTCGCAAAGCTCCACGCTGTCCGGCGCGGAAAGGTCGATGTAATTGATCTGCGAGGAGCTGGGCTTGTTCATGCCTGCGGCGGCAGCCGCCGCCTTGACCGTTTCGAGATCAAAGGTACGCTCGTACTGCGTGAGCAGCGCGACGTGCTCGGCGTCGAGCGTCTTGAGCTCCTTCTGCATCGAGACCACGTCGGCGGAAATGCTCGTGAGCTGCGCGTAGCTCATCAGCACGACCACGACCATCGCGGCCAGCGCGGCAAAGCCGAGCACCAGCACGCCGGAGACTCTCTGCCGCTCGCGCACGCGCGGACGGACGGCCTTCTTTTCCTGCCTGCGCGGCGGACGGATGAACTCCTCACGCGGCTGCTCCCGCTGCTCGCTCTCGCGGCGCGGCGCGCGCCGCTCGGCGTAATTATAATCGTAGGCAAGATTGCCGACAACACGTCCGCCGCCGTATCTGTAATTTTGTCTGCTCCGGCTCGTGCGTGCCATGGCGCTCTCCTTCGTGAAAGATTTGCTTTCTCAGCATTTTTCCGCCACACGCAGCTTGGCGCTGCGCGCGCGGGGATTTTCGTTCAGCTCCTCCGCACCCGAGACGATGGGCTTGCGGGTGATGAGCTTCATTTTCGGCTTCTTGCCGCACACGCACACCGGAAACTCCGGCGGACAGGTGCAGCCCGTGGCGAGCGCTTGCAGCTCGCGCTTGACGATGCGGTCCTCGAGCGAATGGAACGTAATGACCGCGAGCCGCCCGCCCGGCTTGAGATTCTTCTCGGCGGCACGGAGCATCGGCGGAAGCTCGCCAAGCTCGTCGTTGACCGCGATGCGGATGGCCTGAAAGCTCCGCTTGGCGGGATGCTGCTTTTCGCGCAGCGCCGCGGCGGGCATCGCCGAGCGGATGAGATCCGCCAGCTCCAGTGTCGTCTCGATGGGCTTTTCCGCGCGGTACGCGCAGATCTTCTTTGCGATGGCGGGCGCGTAGCGCTCCTCGCCGTATTCGTAGAGGATGCGCTTGAGCTCCTCATAGCTGACGGTATTGACCAGCTCGCGCGCGGTGTAGCTCGCACTCTCGTCCATGCGCATATCGAGCGGCGCGTCCTGCTTGTAGGAAAAGCCGCGCGCGGCATCGTCGAGCTGCGGCGAGGAAACGCCGAGATCAAAGAGCATCCCGTCCACGCCGCGGACGCCCAGCTCACGCAGCACGTCGTCGAGCGCGCTGAAGTTGGAGTGTACCAGCGTCACGCGGTCCATATAGTCCGCGAGCCGCCGCTGCGCCGCCTCGATGGCGGTCTCGTCGCGGTCGAGGGCAATGAGCCGTCCCCCCGCGGTCAGGCGGCGGACGATCTCCAGCGAGTGGCCCGCGCGGCCCAGCGTCCCGTCGAGGTAAACGCCGTCCGGTCGGATGGCGAGTGCGTCCAGACATTCGTGCAGCAGCACCGGCTTGTGGCCGTAGTTGATCTCTTCCATCTCAGAAGCCCAGCTCCTCCATCACGGCGGCAAGGTTCTCGGGGTTGAGCTCCTCGGCCTCCAGCGCGGCCCAGCGCTCCGCGTTCCAGATCTCGGCGCGGTTCGATACGCCGATGATGACCACGTCCTTGTCCAGTCCCGCGTAGGCGCGCAGCTTCTGCGGCAGCAGGATGCGGCCCTGGCTGTCCGGCTCGCACTTGGCGGCGTTGGCGAACAGCGGGCGCATGGCCTTGGTCTTGGTGTAGGGCAGACTCTCGAACTTCTCGGTGAACTTCGCCCAGCTCGCGTCGGAATAGACGCTCAGGCAGGAATCCATGCCCATGGTGACATAAAAGGTCTCGCCCAGCTCCTCGCGGAGCTTCGCGGGGATGAACACTCTGCCCTTGGCGTCGATGCTGTGCTGATACTGACCGGTCAAAGCGCTTCCCCCTTTCGGCGATCCTTGAAGCTGCTGTGAAGAGGGCAAAGCAGCGGCTCCCTCTTTTTTCGGGGAAGTCGCTTCGCTCCACTCTCCTGCACTTTTGGGTCAGCAGCACCACTTTTATACACTTAGCACCACTTTCCCCCACTTCGTATTTCGAGTATACATAAAACGCTTTTGAAATGCAAGCAGAAATTTTCTTTGTTTTCAGGGCTTTCGCGCGCTTTTCTGCCAAATTCTTCCAGCGTTTTTTGTTGAAACTCAAACGCACGTTTTATTGTCGAAAGAGCGTGAAAAAACGCGCCACAATATCTTGTGGCGCGTTTTACCTTCATCGCAAAATATGTTCAAATGGAAAAACTCTTGAAAAGCTTTTGTCAGATGTAACGAATTTTACTTGTCCTCTTTGTCGTTTTTCTCCAAAGACTTGTTCAGCTCCTCACGGCGGCGCTGCATCTGCTCGTTGGATGCGGCGCGGAAGCGCACGCGCGTCTGCTTGACCTCGTCGAGCGCCATCTGGACCGCCTCCTCCGTGCGGCGCAGAACGTCCTCGGAGTAGTCGTTCGCCACGCGGTACATCTCGCGCGAGCGCTCCTCGGCGCGGGTGACGATGTCGTGCCCCTTGGCGCGCGCGGCGGTGAGCACCTCGCTCTCGGAGACCTTGCTCTTCGCCTCGAATTCCGCCTTCTGCATCATGCGCTCGACGTCGCGCTTGGCGGCCTCCACATACTCGTCGCGGGCGCGGACGAGCTCCTGCGCGCGCTTGAGCTCCACCGGCATCTGCGCGCGGATCTCGTCGAGCAGGTCGAGCGCCTCGTCACGGTTGAGCACGCACTTGTCGTTCGACAGCGGCGCGTTCTTCGCCTCGTCGATCATCTCATACAGCATATCCAGCAGCTTCTGTACATTCTCTTCAGCCATCGTTATCCCCTATCCTTTCCTCTTATCCGAGCCGCGGCCGCAGCCGGCAAATACTTCTCGAGCGGCTGATGATACTTCACCATCTCGCGCGCCATGGTCGATGAAATGTGCTGGTGCGCGGGCTCGGCGCACAAAAGCACCGTATCGAGCGCGCCGCCGGACACATCCTTATAAATGAGCGAGAGCTGATACTCCGCGTCGAAATCCACGCTGTTCCGCGCGCCGCGCACGAGGAAGCGCGCGCCCTTCTGCGCGGCAAAGTCCGTCAGCAGCCCGTTCCACAGCGCCGCCTCGACGTTGCCGAGCGATGCGACGCTCACGCGCATCAGCTCCAGCTTTTCCTCGTCCGTGAACATCGGGTGCGTCTTTTCGCCGTTCGGCACGATGGCGACGTACACGCGGTCAAAGAGCCGCGACGCACGCTCGATGATATCCATGTGGCCGAGCGTCACGGGGTCGAAGCTGCCGGGAAACACGGCGATGCGTTCCTCTCTCATGTCGTCTCCTCCCCGTCGCGGCGGTAAAGCGTGACCTTGATCCTGCCGTAGCGGTACTCGCGCGCGACGCGGTAGGGCGCGCTGAGCTTGGGCAGCTCCTTCTCCGCCGGACTCTCCGCGATCATTATACCATCGGGCGCAAGAATGTCAAACCGCGCGATGTGCGCGACGGCGCGTTCGAGCAGATCGTCCGCGTAGGGCGGATCGAGAAAAATGAGGTCGAATTTCTCCCGCAGGGCATTGAGATAGGCCATCGAGTCGCTGCAGACGACCTGCGCACCGTCCTCCAGCCGCGTGAGCGCCAGATTCTCGCGGATGAGCTTCACCGCGTCGGTGCGCCGGTCCACGAACACGGCGCGCTGCGCGCCGCGCGAGAGCGCCTCGATGCCGAGCTGTCCCGTCCCCGCGAAGAGATCGAGCACGCGCGCGCCCTCCACCTCGAACTGGATGGCGGAGAAAATGCCCTCCTTGACCTTGTCGGTGGTCGGGCGGGTATCATACCCCTTTAATTCATTCAGCCGACGCCCGCGCGCCGAGCCGGTGATGACTCTCATACCGTTTTCCGTTCCTTCTTTCGGTTTCTTTTTACATCCTACAAAAAAGCGGCGCACATTGCAAGTGGTCACGCAAAAATATTTTTTCTCGCCCGCTCCCCGTTTTTTCAGACATTTTGGTGAAAACCGCCCAAAATACAGGTTTTCCTGCACCGGGTATTGCAAAATATGTTTCGATGTTGTAAAATACAGAAACACTTATAAGCAGCATCTATAAATTACTGCTTATAGGGAAAATTTTAGGAGAGAGTGTGTATTATGGAAAAGAAAAAGCTCAGCCTGCCGGTACAGATCTTAATTGCTCTGGTGCTCGGCATCGTGGTCGGCCTTGCCTTCTACTTTATGGGTAAGCCCGAGATCACGACCAACTACCTCAAGCCCTTCGGCACCATCTTCGTCAACCTTCTCAAGTTCATCGTTGTTCCCGTTGTCCTGCTGTCCATGATCGACGGCATCATCTCCATGGGCGACATGAAGAAGGTCGGCTCCGTCGGCTGGAAGACCGTCGCGTACTTCCTCGTCACCACCGCCGTCGCCTGCGTGATCGGTCTGCTGTTTGCCAACATCTTCAACAACGCCGGTCTCTTCCCCACCCTTCAGCTCGTGGACGGCGCGACCTGGGATAAGGCCACCAGCGCCAACTTCATGGATACCCTCATCGGCATCTTCCCCAGCAATATGTGGCAGTCTTTCAGCACCGCCAATATGCTGCAGGTCATCGTCATCGCCATTCTCTTCGGCGGCGGCATCCTCGCGGCGGGCGAAAAGGGCAAGCTCGCGCAGGACCTCGTCTCCTCCCTCTACGCGGTCATCGAGCGCGTGATGGCGTTCATCATCTCCCTGAGTCCCATCGGCGTGTTTACCATGATGGCATGGGTCGTCGCCACGCAGGGTCCCGAGATCCTCGGCTCCCTCGGCATCGTCATCGGCTGCGCCTACATCGGCTACATCGTCCACGCGGTCCTGTGCTATTCCTTCTCCGCCAAGGCGTTCGCCGGTGTCAACCCCATCACGTTCTTCAAGAAGGCGTCCCCGGCTATGATCTTCGCCTTCACCTCCACCTCCTCCGCCGCGACCATTCCCCTGAGCATGGAGTGCTCCGAGGATCTCGGCGCGGAGAATGACGTTTCCTCCTTCGTCATCCCCCTCGGCGCGACCATCAACATGGACGGTACCGCCATCTACCAGTGCGTCGCCACCATCTTCCTCGCCACCTGCTGCGGCATGACCCTGACCGTGGGTCAGATGATCACCATCGTCGTCACCGCGACGCTCGCCTCCATCGGCACCGCCGGCACGCCCGGCGCGGGCATGATCATGCTGGCTATGGTGCTCCAGGCCATGAACATCCCCGTCGATATGATCATGATCATCTACGGCGTGGACCGTCTGTTCGACATGGGCCGCACCTGCCTGAACATCACCGGCGACATCTCCTGCGCGCTCTGCGTCACCAAGTGGGAGAGCAAGAAGACCGCCGTCAAGTAAG
>CALDMA010000082.1 GCA_937915075.1 uncultured Oscillospiraceae bacterium | reverse complement strand
TCTCAAATTACTGTCTTATCGGCACACGGCTAAAGCCTGTCCTTTTTCATTCGGTATGGATTTACTCCTCGACGGAAGCCTCTTCCTCCGCGGCGGGCGTGAGCAGCGCGCGGATGCTCAGGGAGATCTTCTTCTTATCCTCGTCGATGGCAATGATCTTCGCGTCGACCTTGTCGCCTTCGGCCAGAACGTCGGAGGGCTTGTCGATGCGGCGGTCCGCGATCTGGGAAATGTGGATCAGACCGTCCACGCCGGGAACGACCTCGGCAAACGCGCCGAAGGTCATCAGCTTGACGATGCGGACGTTGGCCACGTCGCCGACCTTGTAGGTGTTCATGAACACATCCCAGGGATTCTGGGTGCGGTCCTTCACGCCGAGAGAGATCTTGTGCTTCTCGGGATCAAAGGAGAGAACGTACACGTCGAGATGATCGCCGACAGAGACGACCTCGGCGGGATTCTTGATGCGGCTCCAGCTCAGCTCAGAGATGTGGACCATGCCGTCCACGCCGCCGATATCGACGAACACGCCGTAGCTGGTCATGGACTTGACCACGCCGTCATAGTGCTTGCCGACCTCGATGTTGGCCCAGATCTCAGCCTGCGCGGCCGCACGGGCCTCGTTCTGCACGGCCTTGATGGAGCCGACGACGCGGCGGCGGGCGCGGTTGACCTCGGTGACGCGGAGCTGAACGCGCTGCTTGATGAGCTGGCTCAGGTCGCTGTCCTTGGGCAGGCCGCTCTGAGAAGCGGGAACGAACACACGCACGCCCTTGACGGAAACGACGATGCCGCCCTTGTTTTCTTCGGTAACGATGCCCTCGAGAACGGTCTTGTTCTCAACGGCATTCTCGATGTCCTCCCAGACCTTGACCGCGTCGAGGCGCTTCTTGGAAAGGGTGGCATAGCCCTCCACGTCGTTGACGCGGACGATGTAGGTCTCGATCTCGTCGCCGACATGGACGATGTCCTCGACCTTGGCGTCGGGATCGCTGGAAAGCTCGCTGACGGGAATGTAGCCCGCCTGCTTGCAGCCCAGGTCGACCTGGATCTCGGTCGTACCGATGGCCGTGACGATACCGGTCACCTTATCTCCTGTATTTAAAGTCTTAAAAGATTTGTCGAGCATTTCTTCGAAGGTCTCGTTACCTTCAATGGTCTTGATTTCTTCCGTCATGGTTGCATATACCTCCTTAATGATGCCCGCAGGAGTGGAGGCACCAGCCGTCAGGCCCGCAACAGTACAGCCATGAAACATGTCCGGCGAGAGCCCGTCGGCGTCCTCGATCTGATAGACACGCGTGCAGCTCTCTTTACAGATTTCCGTCAAATGTCTGGTGTTAGCGCTTTTCCGGTCTCCGACCACCACCATCACGTCCGCCGAGGAAGCGATCTCCGCCGCCTCCGATTGACGCTTTTGCGTAGCATTGCATATTGTATCATCAATTTTCAGATTTGTACACTCTTTTTTTAGAAATTTCACGCAACTTTCCCAAAGCGCACGAATACAGGTGGTCTGCGCGACCATCGTTATGGGCAAATCGGCAATTTCCACCGTTTCCTCCGCCCATTTCGCAACTTCTTCGGCATTTCCGAAAATCATTGCGTCCCTGCACCAGCTTGCGATGCCCTGCACCTCGGGATGGTCGTGCTCGCCGATGATGACGACCTGCCGCCCCGCGGCCTCCGCCTCGGTGACAAGCCGCTGGATGTGCCGCACGTTCGGGCACGTCGCGCTGACGATCTCCGCGCCGCGTGCCTTCAGCTTCTCCAGTACCTCCCGGCTCTCGCCGTGGGAGCGGATGAGCACCGTCTCCCCCGCTGCCGCCTCCTCGGGCGACGCGATCAGACGCATCCCCTCGCGCTCCAGCTCCGCGACAACGTTGGCGTTGTGGATGATGCTCCCGAGCATCGCGCCGCCATGTGCCTTCGCCGTTTCATGCGCGAGCGCGACCGCGCGTTCCACACCGTAGCAGAAGCCCGCGGTCTCAGCAAGAATGACCCTCACAGCGGCGCGCCTCCCACCGCCTGACCGCCGAGCGCATACGCCTCGCGCAGCACATCGTCCGCGACCTTCTGCAGCTCCTCGGAGGTCCCGCGCCGTCCCGTGATCCGCGGCACATACGGCTCGCCGAAAATGATCGTCGTCTTATGGAGCATCCTCTTCTTCCCGTCCGCGAACACCGGAACGAGCGTCGCGCCCGAGCGCACGCCGATCATCGCGATGCCGGAATGGGCGTGCGCCGGCAGGCCGTCGTGGTAGCCCACACCGTCGTGGATGGTCGTTCCCTCCGGGAAAATGAGCAGATTCTCGCCCTCGTGGATGACCTTCATCGCGGTCTTGACCGCTTGGATGTCCGCGCCCTCGCGGTTGACCGGAAACGCCCCCAGCGCGCGGAGGATACGCCCGAACAGGCGGTTTCGGAACAGCTCCTCCTTCGCCATGAAATGCAGGCGGTAGTTGATCGGCAGGCAGATGCCGATGAGCACGGGATCGAGGTCGCTCGCGTGGTTTGGGCAGAGCAGCACGCCGTTCCGCGGCAGGTTCTCCAGTCCCTTCACCTCAATGCGGTACAGCAGCCGCAGTATCTGTGCGAGCACCCAGATGATGCCAAAAAAAACACGGTTCATTGCAGCTTCTCCCGGATCAGGGCGAGCAGCGCGTCCCTGCTCGCGTCGAAATCGAGCGCGGAGGTGTCGACGACCTCTGCGTCCTCCGCCGCCCGGAGCGGCGCGGCCGCGCGGTGAGAGTCGTTGTAGTCCCGCTCGTTGAGCTCACGCAGCACCTCGTCGTAAGGCTTCGGCGTGCCGCGCTGTTCCAGCTCGATGCAGCGGCGCTGCGCGCGCACCTCGGCGGACGCCGTCAGAAAGATCTTCACATCGGCGTCCGGCAGCACCACCGTGCCGATGTCGCGCCCGTCCATAATGACGCTGTGCTTCCGCGCCAGATCGCGCTGCATTTCCAGCAGAAACGTGCGCACCGACGGCAGTGCCGACACGGCGCTCGCGTACATAGAGATCTCCGGCAGCCGGATCTCGCGCGTCACATCCTGCCCATTGAGCAGCATATGCTGCTCTCCGTCCGCCTCGTAGCGCATACCGATCTCCAGCTCCGGCAGGATCGCGCGGACAGCGGCTTCATCGCGCGGTTCTATGCCGCGCTGTCTCACGGCATAGCCGATGGTGCGGTAGATCGCGCCGGTATCCACATACAAAATGCCGAGCTTTGCCGCGATCGCCTTGGCCAGCGTGCTTTTCCCCGCGCCGGAGGGGCCGTCCACCGCGACGGCATAGTGCTTTTCGGGTATCATCGTCTGCTTTTCCCTCATTCAATGTGTAAAGTATATTTCCTTTATTGTTACTTCAAATACTCCGCTGCCGCTTCGCCGGCAGCCTTGCCGGTCGCCCACGCGATCTGCAGATTGAAGCCGCCCGTATAGGCGTCCACGTCGATGATCTCGCCGGCAAAATACAGCCCCGGCGCCTTCTTCGACGCCATCGTTTTCGGGTCGATCTCCCCGACCTTGACGCCGCCGGAGGTGATGATGGCGTTCTCCACCGGCATGGGCGATAGAACGTCGATGCTCCAATGCTTCAAAAGCGTACGCAGCGTGGCGCGCTGCTCGCGTGTGAGATCATGCACCTTCTCGTGCGGCGGGATGCCGGAGCGCTCCACCGCCGCTGGAATGAGCTTCTGCGGCAGAAGCTCGCCGAGCGCGTTGCAGAAATCGCTGTTTGCGTGCTTCTGGAAATCCGACAACAGACGCTTATCGAGCTGCTGCTCGTCCAGCGCCGGCTTGAGGTCAAGCTCCAGCCGGTAGCTTTTTTTATCAAAGTGCCGCATATGCGCCGAGGACGAGAGCACCAGCGGGCCGGACACACCGAAATGCGTGAAGAGCAGCTCCCCGAAATCGGTGTAGATCTTCTTTCCGTTCTCGTAGACCGTCAGCCCCACGTTCCGCAGGCTCAGGCCCTGCAGCTCCGCGCAGCCGTCCGCGCGCAGCGGCACGAGCGACCCTGTAAGCGGCGTGACCGTGTGCCCGAGCATCGCCGCCATGCGATGCCCCTCGCCGGTCGAGCCGGTGCCCCGATAGCTCACGCCGCCGGTCGCCAGTACGACCGCCTGCGCGGGATATGTACCCTTCTCGCCCTTGACGCCGCGCACCGCGCCGGCCTCGTCCGTCAGCACGCACACTGCGCGGTCGCGCACAAGCGTGACGCGCAGCCTCCTGAGCTCCCGCTCCAGCGCGGCGGACACGTCGAACGCGCGGTCCGACACCGGGAACACGCGCCGCCCGCGCTCGACCTTGAGCGGCACGCTGAGCTCCTCAAAGAACGCCATCGTACCGCGCCCGTCGAAGCGGGAGAACGCGGAATACAGAAACCGCCCGTTTTGCGGCACGTTTGCCAGCAGCTCCTCACAGGCCGCGTCGTTCGTCACATTGCACCGGCCCTTGCCGGTGATGTTGAGCTTCTTGCCCAGCCGCTCGTTCGGCTCGAGCAGCGTGACGGCGGTCCCTTTGCGCGCCGCGCAGATCGCCGCCATCATTCCGGCGGCTCCGCCGCCGATCACCGCGAGCTGCTTATTCATCCTCGACCTTCCCGAAAATGCCGAAGCGATCCCAGACGTGCTCCAGCTCATTGAAGGTCGCGGAGATGTCCGTTCCCTGCTTGTGCGCGGCGGCAAGGATCAATGCGTTGAGCATACTCATCGGCGCCGCGAGCGAGTCCACGAACGAGATCATCTCATTGCGCACCAGCAGCGAGCCGGAGGACATCTGATACACCGGCGACATCTCGCTGTCGGTCACGCCGATGATGGTCGCGCCCCGGTCCTTGGCGTACTGCACCGTCTTGAGCGCCAGCTCGGAGTAGCGCGGGAAACAGATGGCGATGACCACATCGCCGGGGCCCACGCGGAAGAGCTGGTCGAAGGTGCCGGCCGCGCCGCCCTGCACCTGCGTCACATTGTCGTAGATCAGGCGGAAATAGAAATTGAGATAGCCCGCCAGGAACGACGAGGAACGGAAGCCCACGATATAGATATGCTTCGCCTGCGCAATGATGTCCACCACATGGCTGAACTCCGAGCCGTCGGTCTGGTCCATCGCCATACGGATCTTTTCCATGTCGCGCTGGAGCACGTTCGTCACCAGGTCGCTGCCGCTCAGCTCCCCCTCCGACGCCTTGATGCGCTGGATGCTCGTGAGCTTACCGCGGATCATCTCCTGCAAAGCTCGCTGCATACTCGGGTAGCCGTCGTAGCCAAGCTGCGTCGCAAAACGCACCACGGTCGACTCGCTCACCTGCACGGTCTTGCCGAGCTTGCTGGCCGTCATGAACGCCGCCTTGTCGTAATCCTCCAGAATAAAACGGGCAATGAGCTTCTGCCCCTTGGAAAAGCTGCTCATGTTCTTCTCGATGGTATGTAAAATGTTCTTCGGCATGGGTGTCTTCCTCACTTCTCTTGCTCAAATGCGCGGACCTCGTCCGCGGTCAGCTCGCGCCAGCTGCCCTCCGGCAGCGCGCCGAGCGATAGGGTGTGCTCCCGCACGCGACGCAGGCGCTTGACGTGCAGCCCGACCGAAGCACACATCCGCCGGATCTGGCGGTTTTTCCCCTCATGGATGGTGACGGACAGCTCCGCTGTTTCCTTCCCCCTTCGCAGCAGACGCACCCTCGCGGGCGCGATCGGCTCTCCGTCGACGGAGCGCACCGCGGCAAGCTTCGCCGCCGCGTTTTCGACCGCTCCCGCCACCGTGACCTCATAGGTCTTTTCGATCTCATGGCTCGGGTGCAGGATGCGCTGCATCCATGCCCCGTCGTTGGTGAAGAGCAGCAGTCCCTCGCTGTCGAGGTCCAGCCGCCCGACCGGATAGACGCGCGTCCCGCAGTCCGCCACCAGCTCCGCCGCCGTGGGCCGTCCCCGCTCGTCGCTGAGCGTGGTGACATAGCCGCGCGGCTTGTTGAGCATCAGGTAGACCCTCCGCTCCGGCGGCGTGAGCGGCACGCCGTCCACGCAGATCGTATCCGTTTCCGGGTCGGCGCTCTGTCCGACCGCCGCCGTCTCGCCGTTGACGCGCACGCGCCCCGCGGCGATCCATTCCTCTGCCGTCCGGCGGGAGCACAGCCCCGCCGCGGCGATCAGCTTCTGCAAACGCTCTGCCAGCGCAAAGCACCTCTTTTCCTCAGCCCGTTCGGCCAAACAGCCGCTCGAACAGGCTCTGCTTTTTCTCGGTCGCCGCGACCGTCTCCGCGCACACGAGCGGCGCCCGCGCGAGTTCCCTTCCGTCCATGGAAACGATCAGCTCGCCGACCGCCTGCCCCGCCGCGAGCGGAGCGGTCAGCTCCTCCGGCAGCCTGGCCGATACGAGCAGCTCCTCCCCCGCCGTCACCGGATAGAAGAAGCTCTCCCCCGCCGCGAGCGATACGCTCGTCTGCGTACCGCCGCGCACCGGCGCGAGCGTGTATTCCTCGCCGCGCGTCACCGCGCGCTTACGCGCGAAGGCAGCGAAGCCGTACTCATACAGCGCCGCGTGATCCGCCCAGTCGCTGCGGTCGTTGAGCGTCACGGCAATGAGCCGCATCCCGTCTCTTTCACAGCAGGTCACGAGCGTGCGCCCCGCGTTGTCCGTATAGCCGGTCTTGAGACCGGTGCAGCCCTCAAGCGACGCGAGCAGCTTGTTGTGGTTGCCCAGCATCCGTTCGCCCACCGCCGCCGTTCTGGTCGCGGCGATGCGCGCAAAGGTCGGCTCGCGCATGGCATACGCCGCGAGTCGCGCCATGTCGAGCGCGCAGGAATAATGCCCCTGCGCGTCCAGCCCGCTCGGATTCGCAAACGAGGTGTGCGTCATGCCGAGCGCCGCGGCCTTCTCATTCATTCTCGCGACGAAGCGCTCCGTCCCGCCGCCGCAGTGGGCGGCGATGCACTCCGCCGCGTCGTTCCCCGACGGCAGCAGCAGCCCGTAGAGCAGCTCCTCGAGCGTCAGCATCTCGCCGGCGCGCAGGTACATGGACGAGCCCTCCTTCAAGTGGCTCTGCTTTACCGTCACCTTGTCCGAAAGGCTTCCCGTCTCGAGCGCCACGAGCGCCGTCATGATCTTCGTCGTGCTCGCAATGGCAAGCTCCTGTTCGGTGTTTTTTCCGGCCAGCACACGGCCGCTGTCGGCGTCCATCAGAATGAACGCCTCCGCGCCGGTCTGCGGCACGCTCTGCGCCGCGGCGCAGTCCACGCAGCCGAGCAGGCTGCATACCATCAGCACAAGAGCCGCCCTTCGTTGCACCACACGAGTCAACTTCCATCACCCTTTTTCACAGAATGACTTCAGTATGCCCTCTTTTACACAAATTCTTTCTCTTCCCTTTTCTTGTTGACGAAGCCCTCGACGCGGTCGATGAGCTGCGGCGCCATCTCCAGCACGCGGTCCACCGTCGCGGTCGCCGGCACGGCGACCGGCATCATGCGCGTCTGCCCGTCCTTGATGACGAGGAACGCCACGGGGTCGATCTTCACGCCCGCTCCGCCGCCGCCGCCGAAGCGTTCGCTGGTCTGACCGTAGGTCCCGCCGCCGCTGCCGAAGCCGAGGCTCACGCGGGACACGGGGATGAGCGTCACGCCGTCCGGCGTGGTGATCGGCTCACCGATAACGGAATTGGAATCCACCATTTCGCGGATCTTCGTCATCGTGGTCTCCATCAGCTCGCTTACCGAATTTTTTTCCTTGTTCTCCATCGTGATCTTCCTTTCTATGCAGTCCGTTTTTCCGGTTCGTTCGTTTCAGGCGCAGCCGCGTGCTCTGCCGGCGGCTCCGCCTTCGCCTCGCTCCGGTGCGTCCTGCGCCAACGCAGGAACCATTTCCCCACCGGCGCCGCCAGCGTAAAGAGAATGGCAAAGAGGTCGCATACACGCAGCGATATGCCGACCGTTCCCTCCGCCGAGGTCTCCGTCTCGGTAAAGTCAATTCCCAAATAGACGGATGGCTTCGGGATATAGAACAGCTCCTCGAGCTTCGGCATCAGGGTCCACAGCGCGGCGCTGGCATAGCCGTAGGTCTGCGCCGTGTCCGCCGGATCGTCGCCCGCAAAAATCACGCCGACCTCCAGCGGGTCGATGCGCGTGCGGCGGCAGGTGCGGCGAAGCGTCCTTTTCAGCGCGCCAAGAACCGTCCCCGCAAGCTCGCGCAGCTCGGAAAAGCTGAGCTTCGGCAGGCGGTGTCCGCCCGCCGCCTTCGGCTTTTTCTTCTCCTCCGGCGTTTTTTTGGATGCCTCCTCTGGCCTCTTTGCTTTCTTTTCCTTCCTCGGCAGGACCGTCAGCCTGACCGGACCGACACGCAGCCGCACGCGCAGCTCCCCGCCGAAATCGATGATCGCGCCCACGCGCAGCAGCGAAAGGAGAAGAAAGATCAGCAAAAGGATGCCGATGATCTTCAGCGCCGTCATGGTCAAGCCTCCTCCCCCATTCGCTGTTCGGTTTACTTATTCTTCCGCATCCGGCTCGCTTTCCGCCGCAGCCGAGAGCTGCGTCGGGTCAAGGATCGCGCCGTCCGTATCCAGCCGCAGCTGGCCGTCCGCCTCGAGGCCCGGCATCTCGGGCAGCTCCTCGAGGGAGCTCAAATGGAACACGCGCAGGAATTCCTTCGTCGTGCGGTAGAGTCTGGGCCGTCCCGGCACCTGGAGCCGTCCGCACTCCTCGATGAGCTTGCGCTCCTGCAAAAGTCCCATCGTGTACGAGCTGTCCACGCCGCGCACCTGATCGACATAGGCGCGCGTGGTCGGCTGATAATAGGCGATGATGGTCAGCACCTCCAGCGCGGGCTGAGAGAGCTTCGCGGGCTTTCGGATCTCAAACGCTTTGCGGATGATATCCGCGTAATCCGGCGCGGAGCAGAGCTGCCAGCAGTCCTCCATCCGCACCAGACGGATGCCGCGGCGCTCGAAGGCATAGTAGTCGCCGAGCTCCTGCAGAACCTGCTCCGCCGTCGGCTTGTCCAGCTCGAGCGCCAGACAGATGCGGTCGATATTCACCGGCTCGCCGGCAGCAAAGAGGATGCCCTCCATCGCCGAGCGGACCTCATGTAAATCCATCGTTTCCAGTGCCATACGTTCCTCACAATGTAAAAGTTTCCGGTGCGTCCTGCTCGCAGTCCACCGTGCAGTCGGTCTCGCCGCCCGCCAGACGGATCACGCTCGCGCGGCACAGCTCCAGCACCGCCATAAAGGTCGCCACGATCTCACTGCGGCTCTTCGCGCCGCGGAACAGCAGCAAAAAGCGCGTGATGCCGAAGCTCTTGAGCCGCCGCACGATCTCGCCCGCCTTGTCGGAGACGGAATACGGCTCGCGCTGCACGATCTGCTCAAAGGCCGCGCGCGGCGGCGGTGCCAGCTTTTCCGCGCGGTCGAAGATCGCCTGCATGGCCAGCACCAAATCTGCCTTCTCGTGGTCGTATTCGTAGATCTTCCCGCGCTCCATCGGCTCGGGATTCTTCGTCATCGTGTTGCGGCCGAACTCACTCATGGGCCCCAGCGTCTCCGTCAGCGTGCGGATACGCAGATAGGTGTCCTTCTGCTGGCGCTCCTTCAGGGATTGAATGAGCTGTTCCATCTCGTTCTGCGCTTCCTCGTCCTCGATGGACAGCAGCATCCGTGTCTTAATGTACATCAGGTGCGCCGCCATCGTGATGAATTCGCTCGCCACCTCAAGGTCAAGCTGCTTGCGCTGCTCGAGATAGGCAAGATACTGCTCTAAAATGAGCGCGATGGGAATGTCCTGTATTTCGATCTTATTTTTTGAGAGCAGGAAAAGGATGAGGTCGAGCGGACCTTCAAAATCCTGAAGCGTCTCCGCCGAGCGCTCATGCACCACGCCCTCCAGCTTAAAAATAGGGTTGTCCATTCGTTTCTCC
>CALDMA010000081.1 GCA_937915075.1 uncultured Oscillospiraceae bacterium | reverse complement strand
GTCAATTTCCTGCGGCGTCAAGACCGCGGTCGGCTCGTCGAAGATCAGGATCTCGTTGTCGCGGTAGAGCATCTTGAGAATTTCGGTCCTCTGCTGCATACCGACGGAAATGTCCTCGACCTTCGCGTCCGGGTCGACGCGCAGACCGTAGCGCTCGGAAAGGGCGACGACCTTTTCCCGCGCCTGCTTTTTCTGCAAAAAGCCTGCCTTGTTCGGCTCGACGCCGAGGATGATGTTGTCGAGCACCGAGAAGCACTCGACGAGCTTGAAATGCTGGTGCACCATGCCGATGTTGAGATCGTTTGCGTCGTTGGGGTCGTTGATCTTCATGACCGTTTTTCCGGATGACGCCGTGCTCGGGCTGATACAGACCAAACAGCACGCTCATCAGCGTCGATTTGCCGGCACCGTTTTCGCCCAGCAGCGCGTGAATTTCTCCCTTTTTAAGTTGGAGGGTGATGTTGTCATTGGCGCGGATGCCGGGGAATTCCTTTGTGATATTCAGCATCTCAATGACATATTCCGATTCGGCCAAATTCTTCACTCCTTTGTTCGCCGCGGAAAGGCCCGCGGAGGCAGCTGATATCTGCGCGAAAATACTGCGCAGTGGATATACATTTTTATTATACAAGAAACGAGCGGAAATTTCCACCGTCGGGCGGGACTTTTTTCTGTATGATTGTGCCAAAAGAAACCTGTTTTTTTGTGAAAAACAACGACCCGGGACCGAGGCTGTCCTCGATCCCGGGTGTGGTATCAGAAATTAGAACGCGACTCTGTCGGCCAGCCAGCTCTTGAGCTCGGAAATCGGAACTCTGACCTGCTCCATGGTGTCGCGGTCGCGGATGGTGACGGCGTTGTCGGCGGGGGTATTCTCATCGCCAACGGTCGCAAAGTCGACGGTGATGCAGTACGGCGTGCCGATCTCGTCCTCGCGGCGGTAGCGCTTGCCGATGGAGCCGGTCTCGTCGTAGTCGACCATGAACTCCTTGGAAAGCTCGGCGTACAGCTCCTGCGCGGGACCGGTGAGGACCTCCTTCTTGCTCAGCGGCAGGATCGCGGCCTTGAACGGCGCGAGCGCGGGATGGAAATGCAGCACCACGCGAACATCGTCGTTGCCCTTCTTGTCCTGCCCGACGACCTCCTCGTCGTAGGCGTCGCACAGCACGGCCAGCACGCTGCGCTCCACGCCGAGGCTCGGCTCGATGACATAGGGGATATACTCCACCATGTCCTTGCCCTCGCCCTCGCGGTAGACCAGCTTCTCGCCGCTCGTGTTGGAGTGCTGGGTCAGGTCGTAGTCCGTGCGGTCGGCGACGCCCCACAGCTCGCCCCAGCCGAAGGGGAAGAGGAACTCGAAGTCCGTCGTCGCCTTGGAGTAGAAGCACAGCTCCTCGGGATCGTGGTCGCGCAGACGCAGATTCTCGTCCTTCAGGCCGATGGACAGCAGCCAGTTGTGGCAGAATGTGCGCCAATACTGGAACCACTCGAGGTCGGTGCCGGGCTTGCAGAAGAACTCCAGCTCCATCTGCTCGAACTCGCGCACGCGGAAGATGAAGTTGCCCGGGGTGATCTCGTTGCGGAAGCTCTTGCCGATCTGACCGATGCCGAACGGCAGCTTCTTGCGCGTCGTGCGCTGAACATTATTGAAGTTGACGAAGATACCCTGCGCCGTCTCGGGACGCAGATACACGGTGTTCTTCGCGTCCTCGGTCACGCCCTGGAACGTCTTGAACATCAGGTTAAACTGGCGGATGTCGGTAAAATTGTGCTTGCCGCAGGTGGGGCAGGGGATGTTGTGCTCCTCGACGAAGTCCTTCATCTCGCTCTGGGAGAAGGCGTCAATGGGCTTACTCAGCTCGAAGCCGTTTTCCGTGCACCAATCCTCGATGAGCTTATCCGCGCGGAAGCGCTCGTGGCACTCGCGGCAGTCCATCAGGGGATCGGAGAAGCCGCTCAGATGGCCGCTCGCCACCCAGGTCTGGGGATTCATCAGAATGGCGGCGTCCAGACCCACGTTGTAGGGATTCTCCTGCACGAACTTCTTCCACCAGGCGTTCTTGATGTTTTTCTTCAGCTCCGCGCCCAGAGGGCCGTAGTCCCAGGTGTTGGCAAGGCCGCCGTAGATCTCGCTGCCGGGGAACACAAAGCCGCGGTTCTTGCACAGGGCAACGATCTTGTCCATCGTCTTTTCGGTGTTTTTCATGGTTTCTTCTCCTTTTTGATTGGTGGCCCGGAGCGTTTTCAAAATTGCGTGTACGCAATTTTGGTGCCATGCGCCCCGATTGCCGCGTCGGCGGCGAGGGGCGCGGCTCAAATCCTTGCGTTTTTGCGCAGCAAAAACGCCCTGAGCCGGTATTCGGCTCAGGGCGAACAAAGCATTGTCCGTGGTTCCACCTGAATTCCCCGTTGGAGGCGGGGCACTTCATTCCCGATAACGGCGGGGACCGGCGCGGCATTTCCGCCGCGCGGCTCAAAAGCGCCGCCCTTTCCCTGCCGCGGGGACTCGCACCGACCGTCCTCTCTCTGCTGCGTCAAGGGGAAAAGGCTTCTTTCTCACAGCCTTTTGTTGTGCGTAGCATAGCACGCCGCCGCGCGCTTGTCAAGTCACTTTTCCGCAAAGAAGGCTTCGATGGCGCCGCGCTCCGCGCCGACGCTGCCCTGCACGAACTCCGGCTTGCCGCCGCCGCGCCCCGAGAGCGCCGCGTTCAGCTCCTTTGTCAGCGCGCGCAGATCGCCGCCGCGCTGCCCGATGGCGTACTTCCATGCGCTGCCCGCGCCCGCGAACACCGCGCAGCGCCCGCCGCAGGTCTCCGCCACCGCGTCGCAGAGCCTGCGCACGCTCTCGCCGCCCATCTCGTCCTCAAAGAGCAGCACGTCGCCGCGGCCCGCGTACCGCGCCGCGACGCCCGCGAACACGCTTTCCTCCAGCTTCGCGCAGCGCAGCCTGAGCGCGCCAAGCTCGCCCAGCACCCGCTCGACCGCCGCTGCCGCGGCCGTCGGCTTGACGGAGAGCGCCTGCGCGGCCGCGACGTCCTGCGCCCAGCAGGCGGAAAGGTAGCGGTACGCCCGCCCGCCGCACAGCAGCTCGATGCGCACGCCCTCGCGGAACCTCTGCACGGAGAGGAACTTCACGATGCCGATCTGTCCGCTCCGCACGACGTGCGTGCCGCAGCACGCGCAGCAGTCCGCGCCGGGGAAGGTCACGATGCGCACGTCGCCCTCAAGCGGCTTCTTGCTGCGGTAGTCGATCGCGTCCAGCTCCGCGCCGCGGTGGAGCTGAATGTTGATGGCGTGGTCCTCGTAGATGTACCGGTTCGCCGCCGCCTCGAGCTCCAGCAGCTCCTCCCACGGAATGTTGGCGTTGAAGTCGATGGTCACGCTCTCCGCGCCCATGTGGAAGCCCACGTTGTCGCAGCCGTAGCGCGCGCAGATCAGCCCCGAGCAGATGTGCTCGCCGGAGTGCTGCTGCATGTGGTCGAAGCGCCGCGCCCAGTCGAGCGTCCCGTGTACGGCCGCGCCGACGGGCAGGGGAGAGGCGCATTTGTGCGTGATGACGCCTGCCTTTTCGTGCACGTCCAGCACCTCGGCGCCGCCGAGCACGCCGGTGTCATACGGCTGCCCGCCGCCCTCGGGATAGAACGCCGTGCGGTCGAGCACGACGGCGAAGCCGTCCTTGACCGCCTCGCACGCGAGCACCCTCGCGTCAAACTCCGTCAGAAAGGGGTCGGCATAGTATAGCTTTTCGGTCTCCATGAAAAAATTTCCTTTCGTTTCCGCGCCCGTGTGGGGCGCAAAATAGTTTCTAAGAAATGCTGACGATGAATTGCCACAGCGGGTCGATGAGCAGCGCCCCCACCGTCGCGGAGCACACATTTGCGACGATGGCATAGCCCACCGCGCGCTCCCAGCTCCGTTCCGTCAGCAGCCGGCGGTAGAGCAGGCTCTCGACCACCGTGATGACCACCTCGGCAGGGAAATAGAACAGCAGCGACCACCCGCTCACGCCATGATTGAGCACCGTCACGGCAAGATAGACCGCGAACGCGCCCTGTGTCACAAGGTTGACGAGCAGGAATACCAGCCAGCTCCGGCGGCTGCGATAGCCATAGAGAAGCAGCAGCGCGCCCTCGATGAGCAGCGTGGGCAGCAGTGTGCAGAGAAATTGCAGCGCGTAGGCCATGCCCGCACTCGGCGCGGCGGCGGTCTTCGCCGCCCAGTCCACCGTCACGGAGGATTGCAGCGTCGCGCGGTGCAGTACATCGGATACCCAGCTCTCGCCGCTTTCGGTTACGATGAGGACGCGATAGGTCCGCGGTACGCCGACGTAGCCGAAGTTGTGCAGCCGCACGCCCGTTCCCGTGTCCTCACCGACGAGGTCGCCCCAGATGGGCGGACCGTTCACGCCCTGTGCAAGACAGGCGTGCCAGCCCTCCGGCACAGCGGCGCGCAGCGCGTCAAGCAATTCGCCATCCAGCGCGGCGCGCTCCTCGTCGCTCAGACTGCTGAAGTCACTGTCGCCCTCGTGCTCGTATTCTCCCTCGGCCAGAAGGTCGAGGTAATAGAGCTCCTCCGGCGCGTTTTCCACCTTCACCGTCAGCTTCGGCTTCGGCCCCGTGTCGGCAAGGGCCGACACCGTCAGCAGCACCATGGTCAGCAGCAACAAAATACCGGTTCGCAGAGACTTTTTCATTTCCTTTGCTCCTTTCTTCTCGTGTCCCGCCTCTTCCAAAAACAGGACCTCTGTCTGTTATGACGCAAAAAACCGCCGTTTGGTTCCGAAATTGCGAAAAATTCTCATTCGATCCACCCCTGCGCCTGCTTATAACGCAGGATGCGATACACGTGCGCGTCGATGTCGCTCTCCGCGATGCGCCCGTCCGCCACCGCCGCGAGCACGGCGGGAATGTCGTTTTGGTAGTCGCTCGTAATGAGCATATCGTTCCCTGCGAGCACCGCCAGCACCGCGGCCTCGCCGTTCGCGTACTGCTTCACCGCGTCCATCGCCAGATCGTCCGTGATCACGATGCCGTCGAAGCCCAGCGTCTCCCGCAGCACCTCGTGCACGGCGGGTGAGAGGGACGCGGGCAGCGCATCGTCCATGCACTCCACCACGTTGTGGCTCACGAGCACGAACGGCGCGCCCGCCGCGATGCCCGCCTGAAAGGGCAGAAAGTCGCTTTGTTCAAACGTCTCATACGGCCGCTTGTCGATGGCGACGCCCGTGTGCGTGTCGGCGTTGTTCCCGTAGCCGGGGAAATGCTTGAGGACCGCCGCCACCCCCGCGTCTCGGATCGCGCCGACCGCCGCCGTCACAAATTCGCTCGTCGCCGCGGCGTCCCTGCCGAACGAGCGCGCGTAGATGAAGTCGCCCGCATCGGTGGATACGTCGCACACCGGTGCAAGATTCACGTTGATGCCGAGCGCCAGAAGCCGCTCGTTATAGTCCAGCGTCTCCGCGGCAAGACCGTCCATGCCGCGCGCGGCATACAGCTCCTGCGGCGAGGGCAGCGGCTGCGAGAAGAGCTTCGGGTTCCGGCTCGCGCGCGTTACCGTGCCGCCCTCCTCGTCGCTGCCGATGAAGAGCGGAAGCTCCGCCGCGGCCTGATAGCTCTCGAGCTTCGCCGTCAGCTCCTCCGCGCTCAGCCAGCTGCCGTCCGCGTCCTTGTAGTCCCGCCCGAAGAGCAGCAGCCCCCCGAGATGGTAGGCGGCTACGTCCTCCGCCGCACCTGTTTCGGGACAGCGGACAAAGAACATCTGTCCGACCTTTTCCTCGATCGACATCCCCGCGACGCGCTCGCGCAGCCGCGCCTCGGCCTGCTCGGCCTCGCTCGGCTCCGTCGGCGTGACCGGCGTCGGGGCGACCGTCGGCGGCGCGGGATCAACGACCGGCGCGTCCGGCTCCGTTTTGCCCGCGCAGCCCGCGAGCAGGCACAGCGCCGCAAGCAGCGCAAAAAATCTTCGTTTCATCGTGTATTTCCCTCATTTGTCGGCGCGTTGTGTGTTTCCCTTTGCCGCGTCCCGCGGCTCTTTCCCTGATTTTACCATGCCCCGTGCGCAAACGCAACCCGCGTTCCCGCCTGCCGCGCACAGCGGAGCTCCCGCCCCCGATAAGACACCAAAAGCCCCCGTCCTTCGACGGGGGCTTTTGGCTGTGTGTTGTGTGTATTTTTAGGAGGGAGAAAATCACATCGGGGATCACGTAACCCCTTTGCAAGTATTAAGATACCAGTGATTTATGGCTAAAGCTTGAAAACCGTGTGAACAAATTGTAAATAAGCGGCTCCAAAGCAGCCTTTTTATCGGCGGACAAAAAAGAGACGTCCTTGCGGACGTCTCTCGCTGTTTGGTTCGATCAGCCAATGCTGTTGAGCTTGGTGGTCAGAGCGCTCTTCTTGTGAGCGGCGTTGTTCTTGTGCAGCAGACCCTTCGCGGCAGACTTGTCCACGATCTTCACTGCGACCTTGTAAGCACCCTCGGCCTCGGTGCGATTGCCTTCAGCGGCAGCCGCCTCGAACTTCTTGAGTGCGGTCTTCAGTGCGGACTTGTCAGCCTTGTTGCGGGCGTTACGCACCTCAGCGAGCTGGACGCGCTTCTTGGCAGACTTAATATTCGGCAAACCAAACACCTCCTCCGGTTGGGATTTGACGGCGAACACAAAAAATCCACCGTGCAGAATGGTATTTTAGCAAAGTTTTCGAGGAATTGCAAGCACTTTTTTCAGATTTTCTCCACTTTTTTGTATGCTTCAAAATTTAGGGGACATAATGAGAGCAATATACAAGATTTTGTGGAAGGCAGGCGGTTTTATGAACGCACGGCGGACGGACTTGGCGCTGGAGGCGCACGCGCTGTTCCGCGCGGCGCAAAGGGATAACGCCGTCGACGGCCTCACGCTCACCGAGCGGACGCGCCGCGGCTGCGCCGTGACCACGGTGACGGTGGAGAGCGAGACGGCCTCGCGCGCCCTCGGCAAGCCGCGCGGGACCTACGTCACGCTCGACCTGCGCGCCCTTTCTCCCGAGGACCCCGCGTACACGGAGCGCGCGTCGCTCGCGCTCCGCGATGAGCTGCGCGCCCTCCTCGGCCATGCGGTCGATACCGCCCTCGTGGTCGGACTCGGCAACCGCGCCATGACGCCCGACGTCATCGGCCCCCGCGCCGCCGACCATGTGCCCGCCACGCGCCACCTGAAGAGCTGCGCCGCCTTCGGCGCGCTCGCGGACGTCAGCGTGCTGACGCCCGGCGTCCTCGGCACAACGGGACTGGAGGCCGCCGAGCTCGTGCGCGGCGCGGTGGAGACCGTGCGCCCCGACCTTGTCGTTGCTGTCGACGCGCTGGCGTCGCAGAGCCTCGGGCGCGTCTGTGCCACCGTCCAGCTCACGGATGCCGGCATCGTCCCCGGCTCGGGCGTCGGCAACCACCGCCGCGCTCTCACGCGCGAGACGCTCGGTGTTCCCGTCCTCGCCGTCGGCGTCCCCACCGTGGTGGATGCCGCCACGCTCGCGCTCGATCTTTTAGACGAGGCCGGGGCGGACCTCCCTGATCCCGCCGCCCTGCGCGGACAGGGGAGCGTCATGGTCACGCCGCGCGACATCGACGCCCGCGCCGAGCAGCTTGCCCGTATCGTCGGCTTCGGTGTCGGCCTTGCCCTCCAGCCTTCGCTCTCACTCAGCGAGCTGCGCGCCCTGATCGACTGATTTTGTCACATCCGTGCGCGAAAAAGGCCGATGAAATGTGAATTTCTGCGCTCCCTCCATTGCAATCCGCGCTTTTTTGCGCTACAATGACAGCAAATTTCAAAAAAGGAGCGCAAGCTATGTACGATCTCAAGGATTTTAAGGCCGCTGACCACATTCCCGCCCTGCTCGACTGGATGCGCGCACAGATGAAAGGCTGCGGCGGCAAAACCGCCGTCGTCGGCATCTCCGGCGGCAAGGACAGCTCGGTGATCGCCGCGCTGTGCGTTGAGGCGTATGGCCGCGAGAACGTGGTCGGCGTCCTTATGCCGGACGGCGTTCAGCCCGATATCGACTACTCCAACGGCATCGTGGACTTCCTCGGCATCAAGCACTACACCTTCAATATCCACGGCGGCACGAGCGGTATCCTCGATGAGATGGCGCGCCTCGGCATCGAGGCCAGCCGCCAGACCACCGTCAACCTCCCCTCCCGCATCCGCATGGCGACGCTGTACGCCATCGCCCAGAGCGTGGACGCGGGCATCGTGGTCAACACCTCCAACCTCTCCGAGGACTGGGTCGGCTACTGCACCATCTACGGCGACAGCGCGGGCGCGTTCTCGCCCATCGGGATGTACACCACCGAGGAGGTCATCGCCATCGGCCGCGCGCTGGGCCTGCCCGAGCGCTTTCTCATCAAGCCCCCGTCCGACGGTCTGACCGGCAAGACCGACGAGGACAACCTCGGCTTCCCCTACCACGCGGTGAA
Organism: uncultured Oscillospiraceae bacterium; assembly: GCA_937915075.1. Classification (GTDB taxonomy): domain Bacteria; phylum Bacillota; class Clostridia; order Oscillospirales; family Oscillospiraceae; genus Hominicoprocola. The sequence goes on along the minus strand of CALDMA010000081.1, from coordinate 1,480 downwards.
CGAATATGTCCGCAAGGGCGTCGCCGATCCCGCCATTAAAGAACAGATCGACCGCAAGCACCGCGCCAGCCGCTTCAAGTTCGAGACCATTCCCGTCTACCACAACGGTCTGCCCATCGTCATTGAGGACGGCACGGATTTCTACAAGGAATAAAGCCAAAAGAAAAGAGCGCCCGGACGGGCGCTCTTTCCTTTTGCTGTTGAAGGGTCCTTACACCACCGCGAAGAACTTGATGATGAAGAGGATGGAGATGACATAGGTCAGAACGCTGACGTCCTTGGCCTTGCCGGAGAAAACCTTGACCACGGTGTAGGAGATCAGGCCCAGACCGATGGCGTGGCCGATGGAGCCGGACACGGGCATACCGATGAGCATGATGGACACCGGCAGCATCTGATCCATATCGTCGAAGTTGACGTTCTTGAGGCCCTGGAGCATCAGCACGCCGACGTAGATGAGCGCGGCGGAGGTCGCGGCGCCGGGGATGATGGCGGCGATGGGGGCGAGGAACATGCAGGCGAGGAAGAGAACAGCGGTGGTCAGCGCGGTCAGACCGGTGCGGCCGCCGGCCTCAACGCCGGAGGCGGACTCGATGAAGGTGGTGACGGTGGAGGTACCGGTGGCGGAGCCGACGACGGTGCCGATGGCGTCGGAGAGCAGGGCTTCCTTCATCTTGGGCATGTTGCCGTCCTTATCGACCATGCCGGCGCGGGAGGCCGTGCCGACGAGGGTGCCGATGGTGTCGAACATATCGATCATGCAGAAGGTGATGATCAGGGTGATGGCGGTGAACCAGCCGATGTTCACAAAGCCGGCGAAGTCAAACTTGAAGAGGGTGGTGGAGACCATGTCGGCGAAGGGGGGCACGAAGCTCGCGGTCTCAAGGCTGGCGAACGGATTCACGCCGAGGAACAGGAAGCTGCCGGCCCAGTAGAGCACGGAGGAGAAGAGCATACCGAGCAGAACGGCGGCCTTGATGCCCTTCTTGGCGAGAACGACCATCATGAACACGCCGAGGAAGGCGGTGATGGCGGTGAGGACCATGGTGTGATAGCCGGTGTCGCCCATGCTGCCCTTGATGATGCTGGGGGTCAGGGCGCCGAAGAAGTCGCGCATGATGTAGAAGGGGCTGGTGAAGCCGTTGCCCTCGGCATAGATGCCGACGTTGGAGCCGAGACCGATGTTCATCAGCATCAGGCCGATGGCGGGGGCGATGCCGTAGCGCACGCCGAGAGGAATGGCCTCGACGATCTTCTCACGGACCTTCAGGAGGGTGAGCACGAGGAACACGATGCCCTCCACGAGGATGATGACCAGACCGGCCTGGAACGCGGACTCATACTCGCAGTTGTTGATGACGGCGATGTTGGCCACGACCACGGCAAAGAAGCTGTTCAGACCCATGCCGGGAGCCATGACGAAGGGCTTGTTGGCCATGAAGGCCATGCAGATGGTGCCGATGGCGGAGGCGATGCAGGT
>CALDMA010000080.1 GCA_937915075.1 uncultured Oscillospiraceae bacterium | reverse complement strand
CCATCATCTCGTCGAGCGCCTTCGCCGCCTTGGCGGTCAGCTCCTCCTCGGTGGCTCCGCGCGTGGCGTTGGTGGTGGACTGGATGCCGCCGCCGGCGTTCTGAATTTCGAGGTAGGTCTTGCCGTGCAGCTTCATGCCCAGCTCGTTCTGCCGCCAGCCGCCGAAAATAAGGTGCGTATGGGCGTCCACGAGGCCCGGCGTGACGAGCTTCCCCTCGGCGTCGACGATCTCCGCCCCCGCAGCTGTGGGAGCCTCGCCGGTGCCGACGGAGGCGATCACGCCGTCCTCGATGAGCACCCATGCGTCCTTGAGTAGCTTGATCCTGCCCTGCTCCGCACCGCGATGGGCGCTCGTGCCCTCGGGCGTGGCGAGCAGGCCGATGTTTTTCACCAGAAGTTTTTTCATATTTTTGTCCTTTCTCTGTTCCGGAAGGGCGTCGCAGACTTTGCGCCGCGCACGGCGCAAATAATTTGTATCGTTTTTTCGGCGGCATGTACGCTGAAAAAACACTTCTCGCCCTGCAAACGTGCGAGCGCGGCGAGTGCGCTGCAGCAGGGCGCAGTCTGCTCAAAAAAGGGGCTTTGTTCAAAGCCCCTTTTTTGAAGTATTTTTAGTGCTTCATGCCCTTGACCGCGTCGGCGACGATGGCGTCGTCCGCGAGGTACGGCATGGTGATATGATCCTGACCCTCGTACATCTTGTTGTACTCGGCCACGGTGGTCATGGCGTTCTCGTTGCGCGCCCAGCTGCGGCGGGCAACGCCGACCATGGTATCCCACGGCATGGACATACGCAGGATGGTATCAACGCGCTCAGAGCCGTCGAGCACCATGCCGAAGCCGCCGTTGATGGCGCGGCCGATGCCCGTGCCGCCGCCGTTGTGCAGCGCGATGTAGCTCATGCCGCGCGCGGCGTTGCCGGCGTAGCACTGGGTCGCCATTTCAGCCATGATGTTGGAGCCGTCCTTGATGTTGCTGGTCTCGCGGAAGGGCGCGTCGGTTCCGCCGGTGTCGTGATGGTCACGGCCAAGGATGACGGGGCCGATCTCGCCGTTGCGGACCATTTCGTTGAACTTGAGCGCGAGGTTCATGCGGCCCATGGCATCCTGATAGAGGATACGGCACTGGGTGCCGACGACCAGCTTGTTCTTCTCGGCGTCGCGGACCCAGACATAGTTGTCGAAGTCCTGATAGCGGCGGTTGTGCGCCTTGATGTCCTCGGCAGCCGCCATATCGGTCTTGTGCAGGTCCTCGGGGTTGCGGCTCAGGCAGCACCAACGGAACGGGCCATAGCCGAAGTCGAACAGGCAGGGGCCGAGGATATCCTCGACATAGGACGGGAAGATGAAGCCGTCGAGGTCGTTTTCGCCGTTCTTGCAGATGCTCTTCACGCCGGTATCGTACACGGCCTTGAGGAAGCTGTTGCCGTAGTCGAAGAAGTAGGTGCCGCGCTCGTGGAACTTGCAGATCATCTCATAGTGGTGCTGCAGCGTCTTGTCAACGAGCTTGCGGAAGCCCTCGGGGTCCTTGTCCAGCATCTCGGTACGCTGGGCGAAGGTGAGGCCCTGCGGGCAGTAGCCGCCGTCGTAGGGAACGTGGCAGGAGGTCTGGTCGCTCATGAGGTCAACGTGAACGTTGTGCTCATAGAGGTACTCGAGCAGGTCGACGATGTTGCCGCAGTAAGCGACGGCGCAGGCCTTGCCCGCCTTTTGGTGCTCGAGGGCGATCTTGGTCGCCTCCTCGAGGGAGTCGGTGCGGTGACTGACCCAGCCCTGGGTGTAGCGGGTGTCGATACGGGAATCGTCAACCTCGGCGATAATGGACGCAGCGCCGGCGATCTCGGCAGCCTTGCCCTGCGCGCCGCTCATGCCGCCTAAGCCCGCGGAGATGAACAGACGGCCGGCGAGGTCCTTATCGTTGGGGATGCCGAGCTTGAGACGGCCGGCGTTGAGCAGCGTGTTGAACGTGCCGTGGACGATGCCCTGCGGGCCGATGTACATCCAGCCGCCCGCGGTCATCTGACCGTAGTTGGCGACGCCGAGCGCGGCGGCGCGGTTGAAGTTCTCCTGATCGTCGAAGGTGCCGACCATCAGTCCGTTGGAGATGATGACGCGGGGCGCCATCTTGTGGGAGTGGAACAGGCCCAGAGGATGGCCGGACATGACGACCAGGGTCTGCTCGTCGGTCAGCTCCTCAAGGTACTTCTTGATGAGGCGGTACTGCATCCAGTTCTGGCAGACCTGACCGGTCTCGCCGTAGGTGACGAGCTCATAGGGATAAAGAGCGATGTCGAAGTCGAGGTTGTTGTCGATCATGACCTGGATGGCGCGGCCCTCGATGCACTTGCCCTTGTACTCGTCGATGGGCTTACCGTACAGCTTGCCCTCGGGACGGAAGCGGTAGCCGTAGATGCGGCCATGCTCCTCGAGCTCGGCGGCGAACTCCTTGGCCATCTGCTCATGATGGTCGGGGTGGATGTAACGCAGAGCGTTCTTGATAGCGAGTGCCTTGTCGGCCTCGGTCAGGTGGGATTCGCGGCGGGGTGCGCGGCGATAGCAGGCTTCCATCTTCGGGTACGCGGGAAGATCGTAGTCCAGCTTGATCGTCATGGCTTCGTCAGCGAGATTGATCATGGGGTGTTCCTCACTTTCTAAAATTTTTCGATTTCTCTCAATTTTCGGTTTTATCTCAAAAGAATCTTGTGCAATTTGCTTTACATCTTGCATTATAGCAAGAACCTGCTATAATGAAAAGAACTTCTATTGTATTGTTATCATACTTTTTTAGTATAGCTTGTCAGGAGGCGCATTTCCATGACCATTCGCCAGCTTGAATACTTCTGCGCGGTCGCGGAGGGACGCAGCATTTCCGCCGCCGCCCGCGCCCTGCACGTCGCCCAGCCGCCCATTTCGCGCCAGATCGCCCAGCTCGAAGCCGAGCTCGGCGTGCAGCTTTTCGCCCGTGAGAGCCGCGGCATGAAGCTCACCGAGGCCGGGCAGGCGCTCTACCGCCAGAGCCGCTCGCTTTTCCTCAATCTCCGGCGCGTGGAGGAAAACGTCCGCAGCATCGGCGCCGGCGAGGGCGGGCGCATCAACGTCGGCGTCATTTACTCCGCCATGCCCTACGCCCTGCATTATCTGGAGGCGTACCACGCCCGCTATCCCAAGGTCGAATTCTACATTCGTCTCGGCTCCCCGCAGGACCTTTTGAACGACCTGGACCGCGGCGAGCTGCACGTCCTCTTTCTTCGCCGCTCCACGCAGGAGTCCGGCAGTCTGCACGAGCGCATCCTCGGCGAGGACGCGCTGGAGCTCATCATGACCGCCGCGACCGACCCCGCGCCGGAGCTGGACGCCGTGCCCATCGAGCGGCTGCGCGGCGTGCCGATGTGCCTGCTGCGCTCGGACGACCTCTGGGGCTACAACGATTATCTGATGAAGGAGTGCCGGCGCAGCGGCTTTGAGCCGAACGTCCCCTGCCAGTGCTACGATACACCCATGGCGATGCAGCTCGTGCGCTCGGGCTTCGGCATCAGCTTTCTGCCGCACTCCATCGTCGAGACGCACCCGAACTCCGGCATCTACGCCAAGCCTCTGCGCGGCATCCCCGCCAAGTCCTACCCTGTCCTTGTCTGGAGCGACGATGTGCAGGGCGCGCCCTGCGTGCAGCGCTTCATCGCGGAATCCTGACCGGCGCGGCTTTACTTAAAAAAATTAAGCGCCCCGAAACAAAAGAGAAAGAAAACCTGTTTACGCCCGCACGGGCACACGGTATAATGACAGCGTAAGCATCAAAATACAGGTCGGAAATTGTCTGACCTGACAAAAACGGAGGAAACTTATCATGGCACGACTGATCGAATGCATCCCCAATTTCAGCTGCTCCAAGGAAAAGGACGAGGCCACCTATAACGAGCTCGTCAAGACCGCGCAGAGCGTCCCCGGCTGCACCCTGTTCGACGCCCAGACCGACGGCAACCACAACCGCTGCGTCTTCACCCTCATCGGCTCCCCCGAGGCCATCGAGGAGGTCGCCTTCCAGCTGACGAAGGTCGCCACCGAGCGCATCGACATGAACAAGCATCACGGCGAGCACAAGCGCATGGGCGCGACCGACGTCATCCCCTTCGTCCCTCAGATGGACGTGACCGTGGAGGAAGCTGTCGAGATGTCCAAGCGCGTCGCCCAGCGTATCTGGGACGAGCTGAAGGTCCCTTCCTTCCTGTATGAGGACAGCGCCACCCGTCCCGAGCGCCGCAACCTCGCCACCTGCCGCAAGGGCGAGTTCGAGGGTATGCCCGAAAAGCTCCTGCAGCCCGAGTGGGCTCCCGACTACGGCGAGCGCAAGATCCACCCCACCGCCGGCATCACCGCCATCGGCGCCCGTATGCCGCTCGTCGCGTTCAACTGCAACCTCGAGACCAGCGACGTTGAGGTCGCCAAAAAGATCGCCAAGGTCATCCGCGGCTCCTCCGGCGGCTTCCGCAGCTGCAAGGCCATGGGCTTCATGCTTGAGGACCGCGGCATCGCGCAGGTCTCCATGAACATGGTCAACTACGAGGATACCCCGCTCTACGTCACCTATGAAATGATCAAGGCTCTGGCCGAGCGCTACGGCACCCGCGTCATCGAAAGCGAGATCGTCGGTCTGACTCCCGCCAAGGCGCTCATCGACTGCGCTGAGTTCTATCTCAAGGCCAAGGACTTCGACTGCAAGAAGCAGGTCATGGAGTATCACCTGATCGACATGGAGTAAAAACTTCAAGAAAGCGGCTATGCCGCTTTTTTGAGAAAGGCTTCAGCGCGCGGCGCTCACCGCGCCGTGCACTGCAAGGTGTCGCTGCGGACGCGCGCGAGCGCCCTCCGCGACAATTCCACTTTGTTTCGCGCCTGCGGGCGCGAAATGCCACAAGGAAGGACATTGAAATTTATGAAACTTGCTGAACTGACCGTTACCGGCTTTGCCGACATCGTTTCCTCCGACGCGCCCGCGCCGGGCGGCGGCTCCTGCGCCGCGCTCTACGGCGCCATCGGCGCCGCGCTGACCGCCATGGTCGGCGGTCTGACCCAGGGGCGCAAGAAGTACGCCGAGTACGCCGAGCACGCCGCCGAGGTCGAGGCCAAGGGCAACGAGCTCAAGGCCCGCCTGCTCGACGTGATGGACCGCGACACCGACGCGTTCAACGTCGTCTCTGCCGCCTTCGGTATGCCCAAGGACACCGACGAGCAGAAGGCCGCGCGCTCCGCCGCCATTCAGAACGGTCTCAAGGGCTGCACCAAGACGCCCATGGAGATGATGGAGCTCATCGACGAGACTCTCACCCTCGCCCACTCCCTGCTCGGCCGCTTCAACGACACCTCCGCGAGCGACCTGGGCGTTGCGTTCCTCTCCCTCAAGGCCGGTATTCAGGGCGCGTGGCTCAACGTGCTCATCAACGTCGGCTCTCTGAAGGATCAGGAGTTCGCCGCCGAGTACCGTGCCCGCGGCGAGAAGCTGCTCGCGCACGCGCTGCCTCTGGCCGACGAGTGCTACGCCGAGATCGTCAAGCTGATCGACGGCTAAAATTTATCTTGCCAAACACAAAAGGCTTCGGTATCATCGTACCGAAGCCTTTTCTACAGAAAGAAGGTCCTTTTATGACGCTCACCCATCTGACCCCCGCCGATTACGTCACCACGCAATGGTCCGGCGGTGCGACCACCCAGCTCGCCATCGCGCCGAAGGGCGCGGTGTATGCCGACCGCGATTTTCTCTGGCGGCTGAGCTCCGCGACCGTCGAGCTCGACGAGTCCGACTTCACGCCCCTGCCCGCCTATGACCGCGCGATCTCCACGCTGCGCGGCGATATAGTCCTCGCGCACAACGGCGGAGAAAAGCTGACGCTGCATCCCTACGAGATCCACGATTTCTCCGGTGCGGATGACACCCACTCCTGGGGCCGCTGCACGGACTTCAACCTCATGCTGCGCCGCGGGCAATGCCGCGGCTGCGTCACCGCGCATTTCCCGCACGGCACGGAAACGCTTTCCCTCCACACGGGTGAGACGGCTCTGCTCTTCTGCGGCGAGGGAAGCGTCACGCTCCGCGCCGGCACGGAGGTGTTGACGCTCGCCGCGCACGAAAGCGCCCTGATCGAGGACGCGCCCGCGCAGCTCACCGTCGAGGGCGACGCGAAGCTGATGCTTGCGCAGATGTACCGCTGAGGGAGGGAGCTGCATGACCGGAGAAGCCGTCGCCGCGCGCGTCCACGCCTACGCATGGACCGACCGCAAGCCGGGTCTGGAGCGCACCCGAACTCTGCTCGCCGCGCTGGGAAATCCCGAACGCTCCCTGAAATTCGTCCACATCACCGGCTCGAACGGCAAGGGCTCGACCGCCGCGATGCTCGCCTCCGTTCTTGCGGC
>CALDMA010000079.1 GCA_937915075.1 uncultured Oscillospiraceae bacterium | reverse complement strand
AATGAACCTCCTGGTTTCTGTTGGGGGAAAACGTATTTCTCAACCTTATAAAATTATATCACCCCGGCGAGCCGCTTGCAACTGCACAAGCGTCGGCAGATGCGGCCTTACAGCCGGAAACATTTTTTCAGCGCCGTATACTCGCCCAGCACCAGCAGCGTCAGACTGCCGTCCAGCACCGTTTCCGGTGAGATGGTCACGTCGGTTTTGCCATCCCGCTTTACACCGAGGATGTTCACGCCGTACTTTTTGCGGACGTCCAGCTCTCCGACGCTGTGACCCTGCCAGCTTTCCGGTACAGCGACCTCAATGATGGCGTGCTTCTCGTCCAGCTCGATGTAGCCGAAGATGTGGTTGGCGGTGTAGCGGATGGCCGCCCACTTCGCCAGCTGCTTTTCCGGGTATGTCACCGCGTCTGCGCCGTTGCGCAGCAGGAACTTCGCCTGCACGTCACGCTCCGCGCGGGACACCACATACTTCGCCCCCAGCTCCTTGAGCAGAGACGTCGTTTCCAGCGAGTTCTGGAAATCTCCGCTGATGGTGACGTAGCAGACATCATAGTTGCTGACGCCCAGCGAACGCAGGAAATCCACACGGGTACTGTCGCCGATCTGCGCGTTGGTGACGAAGGGCATACACTCGTTGACGCGCTCCTCGTCTCTGTCCACCGCCATGACCTGATGCCCCAGTTCGCCCAGCTGCATGGCGAGATGCCGCCCGAAGCGGCCAAGTCCGATCAATAATACTGTTTTCATCGTGCGCTCCTTTCAGCCTACGGTGATCTTTTCTTTCGGGCACCGGGCACAGGTAAGATCGTGCCCGGAAAACGCGGCGTAGATCAGCGTCAGTCCACCCACGCGTCCGAAAAACATCAGCAGAATAAGCACCGCCTGTGACAACGTGCCCAGCTGCGGCGTCAGACCCAGTGTCAGCCCTACCGTTCCGGTGGCGGAAGCCGTTTCATAGAGGCAGACGCCCAGCGGCAGGCCCTCCGCAGCGCTGATGACCGCCGCGCCCGCGAAGGTCAGCCCCAGATACAGCAGCAGGATGGCGGCGGCGTTTTTGACGGCGGAATTCTCCAGCCGACGCCCGAAAAGCTGCGGCTCCTCCCGGCGATGAAATACGGCGGCGGCATTGGCGGCCAGTACAGCCAGCGTCGTGACCTTCATGCCGCCCGCCGTGGAGCCGGGTGCGCCGCCGGTCAGCATCAGCAGGATGGTGACCGCCTGGGAGGTATCGCTCATCTTCGTCAGGTCTGCGGTGTTGTAGCCCGCCGTTCGCGGCGTGACCGCCTGAAAGAGAGACGCCAGCACCCTCTCGCCTGTGGGCAGGGCGGCAAAATCCGTCAGGAAGAACAGGAGCGCCGGAAGCGCGATCAGCAGCGCCGTCGCGCTCAGAATGACCTTGCTCTGCATCCGATACCGCCGCAGGTGCAGCCGGTGGGTGCAGACGTCATCCCACGTCAGAAAGCCGATGCCGCCCACGATGATCAGCAGCATGATGACGATGTTGACCAGCGGGTCGGCCATGTACGCCGTCAGCGAAGGGTAGAGCGCATCCGCCCGCCCCAGAATGTCAAACCCCGCGTTGCAGAAGGCGGAAACGGAGTGGAATACCGCCATCCACACACCCCGCAGGCCATAGTCCCGGCAGAACGCCGGCAGCAGCGCAAGAGCGCCGACCAACTCCACAAGGAACGTTCCCTTGAGGATAAACCGCGTCAGCCGCACGATGCCGCCCACCGCCGGCGCGGAGATGGCGTCCTGCATGGCGCTGCGCTCCTTCAGCGAGATGTTCCTGCCGGAGAGCATCAGAAACGTTACGGCGGCGGTGATCACGCCCAGCCCGCCGACCTGGACCAGCAGCAGGATCACCGTCTGACCGAACGCGGACCAGTAGCTGCCGGTGTCCTGCACCACCAGCCCCGTCACACAGACCGCAGAGGTGGAGGTAAACAGCGCCTCGTGAAACGGCGTCCATGTGCGGCTTGCGGCGGCGATGGGCAACATCAGCATTAGTGCGCCCAGCAGGATGACGCCCGCAAAGCCGAGGATCATGATCTGAAAGGACGTCAAACGGCGCTTCAGACGGAAAACGGTCTCCGTCACGGTATGCACCTCCTCGAAACGATGATCTACCCGATTTTCCCACACAGTATAGCACGGTTTTTGTTTTGTGTCTGTGCAGGTTTCGTTAAACTTTCCGTTTGAGATGGCAGAAATCGTTTTCGGCTCGATGTGCAGGATATTGGGCTGAATATGCAAACCGATGCGGCATCTTCTATTTGGAAGATCGCGGCATCCTCAGTGAACGGCCACGCTATTCCGCCGCGTCCTCAAGTCCCAACAGCTGCGCGGGCAGGGTCTGCGTCATGCGGCGCAGCGCGTCGCGCCTCACGCCGTGCGCCTCCATGTCGTGAAGGTATTGCGCCATTGCATATTCCCACGGCGGATTCGCCGTGTCGCCGCAGTCGGTGGACAGAATCGTGCTGTCTGCCCCTAATTGGCGGATGGCCTCTGCATTCTGCTCCACATTGCTGACCCACTGCCCGTTCGGCAGCGGCTGGCGGAAACAGCGCTCCAGCACCACATGATAGTCCGTGACAAGCTCCCTCTGCTGTGCGATGCTCATGTCCACGACCCAGTATTCCGGGTGCGTAATAACGATCTTGCGGACACCGGCGATCCGCGCGGTGTCCACGACGCTGCGGCTCTCCTCCGGAGAAATGTGCCCCGTGGCCAGCACCGCG
>CALDMA010000078.1 GCA_937915075.1 uncultured Oscillospiraceae bacterium | reverse complement strand
GCCGCTTGAACAATTTGTGTTCAAATTCTTTGTCTAACTTTTTGGGGTCACTTCATTTCGACTTCCCAGCCTGTTGCACCGCTTCCCGCAGCGTCCGCAGCTCCCGCAGGAGCTCCTCGGTCTGCGCCGCCGTCGGTGCGCCGCGCAGCTTTTTGAGAAGCTCCTCCGTCAGGTCGTACTGCACCGCCGTCAGCCGGTACTGCGCACTGAGGATCGCCAGCAGCTCCGACCATTCCTCCCTCGTGGGATGCAATTCCGGCGGTGGTGTGGCGGCTCCTGCGTATTGCGCTGCTTGAGCTGTTCCAGAGATAATTTCTGCTCGGATCCTGAATTCATGCTCCATGACCTCCTTGCAATACTTTTCCTCGTGCAATTTGTTGTCCCGGCACCTCATGCCATCTGGGGTGGTGTAGGTGATGTATTTGCGGCTGCTCTCCCAGCGCACCTGATAGCCCTCAGACTCCATCAAGGAAACGAAGGCGTCCTTGTCAGCGGCATAGCGCATGCATTCATCTATCGTGTTTGCCAGCCGCAGCTTCCAGCTTTGTCCCTTGAGCGCTGTGTGGTACTCCGCGCCGCTCATGCCGCGAGACTTCTGTGCGGCCGCTTCAAAGACCGGAAGCCCCATCTCCCGACAGATCGCATCGTTGCGCCGCATCAGCTCCTGCAGCTGTTTCTTTGCCATGTGCAGCTTCTTGCCAGTCTCGAAATTGACGGAGTTGATGACGCAGTGGGAGTGGATATGCTCCCGGTCAATGTGGGTGCAGACCAGTACCTCACAGCCATCGAAGTATTCCGTCAGCCGCCGTGCGGCTTTGTGGGCCAACCGTGGATCGACTGCCGCACCCTTTGGAAAGCTCTGCACCATGTGGTAGAACATCGTGCCGCCGTCCTTGTGGTAGAGCAGCTTCGTGTTGAGGAAGTCATCATAGACACTTTGCGGCTGGCAGTTGATGCCGCTGACGAGCTGCCCATCTTCCCAAGTGGTTTTCTTAGGCTGCGCGACATAGAACAGGACGCCGGCCATGGCCGCACGGGACTGCGTCCCCTTTTTGTAGTTCACGAAATGTACGATGGCGATACGGTTCACCGTCCTTCCGTGACTGACCGCAGGGCGGCGCTGACCTCGGATAACTCCTGTGCGGCTTTGTCCAGACTGATGACCTGCACCTTGCCCATGTTGGCAAGGACGGTGAGACGATTGACATTGCTGCCGATGCCCTTGAGCTGCCGGAGCAGTTCCTTCTGTTCATCGAGGACAACGATCCGCTTTCCGAGGCAGCAGGCTGTGACGTAGTCGCTCATGGACATTCCGGCTTTCACTGCCAGAGCCTTGATTCTCTCGCGGTCAACGGACGCCATGCGTGTGCTGAATTTAATATCTTTTTTCATGTTTTGCTCCAATCAAAATCGTTTTCTAAAACCAAACGAAAGCCCAGCGAAGCGGGTTTCGTTTGGAGAGGAGGCGCAAGGGAGCGGCGTTGAGGAATACATGGCGAGCCATGTGTTCCGAACGGAGCGGACTTTGCGCTGACGAGGGGTGTGGGGCCATGCCCCGCCCAGAGCATTTGGCAGGGCAGCGGCTTCGCCGCAGACCAGACAAATGCGATGCTGGCCGTCGTCGGCACAAGCTCCATATCACTCGTTTCCGTCGCTGCCGACGACGAAAACTCGCTCACTCCGCTGTGCCTCCTCTTCCCACCGAACCCGCTGACGCTGGGCTTCGGCGGGATTTCGGGATTCCATGACACAGCGGGATGGCCGTTCTTTCGCCCTGGGTGGGCGAAAGAAGCCTTGGTGGATAACCAATTCTACACCTTGGGGCTGCGAGCGCACACAGCGGCTCACAGGGGCAAACACGGGGGAGTTTTGCCCTCTCCGTGACAGTGTGACGGCTGTGACAGCAAATCTGCTACTGGGCCTGTCTCATTTTTACCGTCACTGCCGTCACTACCGTCACCCACAAGGCAGAGAAAAATATTTCGCTTCTCCCGCGTCCGCTCCACTTCAAGGCGGATGCCAAGTGCGTTCAGCTCAGCGGAGTAACGGATGAGCTTTTTCGAGAGAACAGCGGGCGTCCAATCCCGCGTACTGTC
>CALDMA010000077.1 GCA_937915075.1 uncultured Oscillospiraceae bacterium | reverse complement strand
CCCCCTATAGAAGACTTTTCTAATTCTTTGTCTTCTACAGGGGGAGCATATCAGACCGCCGGAGCGTTTCTTTTTCAGGGAAGCAGGCCATGACCATCCAACGATGAGAGCGTGCCAAGGATCAGAAATCGAGTTTCCGTCAGGCCGGAAACCGCTGCCGGGAAAACGGCAAACAAGTTCGCCGACCTCTCCGCATAATCTCAACGGAAAGGAGGGGGCAGGATGGCAAGCAAGCCGGAGCAGTTAGAATATCAAGCGGCAAATGAGATCAGGCAGGACTTTCTTCTCGCATACCAGCGAGCCGTCCTGCTCGCCTTGCAGCAGCAAGGTGTCCTTAACGAAATGCAGTTCAAAGACTGCGTACAAAAAATGGAGAAACAAGCAAGAACAGCAGATAAATCAAATTCTGTAAAGTAATCGTACATTTCAGTGCTCGTACATTTGCAAAGGCGTGATATGAGCCGTATGATACCCGCAAAGGAGGCGGTTCTATGTTACAGGTAGCGGCGTATTGCCGCGTATCCACGGATAAAGAGGATCAGGCGAACTCATTTGAAGCCCAGCAGCGCTATTTCCATGACTACATCGAGCGTCAGCCGGATTGGGTTTTGCAGGGCATCTATGCCGACGAGGGCATTTCCGGCACATCTACCCACAAGCGCGTGGAGTTCAATAAAATGCTCTATGCGGCAGAAATGGGGCAGATCGACCTGATCGTAACCAAGGAAGTCAGCCGTTTTACCCGCAACACAGTGGATGCCCTACAAATCACCCGCGACCTACAGCGGCGGGGCGTAGGGGTACTGTTCCTGACGGACAGCTTAGATACCCGCACCAGTGATGGGGAGCTGCGGTTGACGATCATGAGTTCTATGGCGCAAGACGAGAGTCGAAAGACCTCTATACGTTCCAAATGGGGGCAGACACGCAGCATGGAAAGAGGGGTAGTCTTTGGCGGCTCGCTGCTGGGTTACGATGTAGTCGGCGGTAAAATGACCGTCAATCCGGAGGGGGCGGAGATTGTTCGGCTCATCTTCCATAAGTACCTGCAAGAGCGCAAGGGGTGCAGCACCATCGCGCGCGAGCTGCGGGAGGCCGGTATTCTCAGCAGCAAGGGAAACTGTTTATGGTCATCTGCCACGGTAACAAAAATACTGAAGAATGAAAAATACTGCGGCGATTTGATCCAGAAAAAGACCTACACGCCGGACTTCCTGACCCATGAGAAAAAGTACAATCATGGCCAGGAGCCACTGATCGAGCTGAAAGACCATCATGAGGCCATCATCGACCGTGAAACGTGGCAGGCGGTGCAGCTGGAGCTATCCCGCCGCAACACGGCCAAGGGCAGCGGGGGACACGGTAATCGCTACCCGCTGTCCGGCAAAATTCGCTGCGGTGAGTGCGGCAAGAGCTTCGTCAGCCGCACGAAAAAGCGCAAGGATGGCAGCGGCTATAAGCGCTGGTGCTGCTTCACCGCCACCAACGAGGGCCTGCGGCGTACCGATGGTGCCGGAAATCCGATGGGATGCAGCGTTGGGCGGCAGATACGGGACGATGTTGCCATGGACATTCTGCGGCGTTCTGTAAACGCCGTGACGCTTGACAAAAAAGCCATCATAGCAAACCTCACCCGCATCGTAGAAAGCGTTCTGGTGTCCAGCGAAGACAGTGGTGAACAGGAATTACGGCGTCTGGAGCTGGAGTTTGAAAAGCTGCAAGCAAGAAATGACACCATCCATGACCGTTTCTTTGACGAGTCCATTACCAAAACCGATTATCAGCGGGCCAAAGCCCGCTGTGAAAGTGAAATGAACCGGGTGCAGGAAAGGATTGTTGCTATCCAACAGAGGCAGGCATTGAACACCGACACACGGACCTTGAAGCCAGACATCCGCGCCGCCATCACCGGCATCGTCAGCGGACGCACGGCGGACGATGCCTTTTACGGTCATCTGCTTCAGCAAATGACCGTGTATCAGGATGGCAGGGTAGAGGTGGCGCTGAATTTGCTGCCTGCCAAGTGGACGTATGTACTGGACGGACTGGAAAAATACCGGGCAAAAATAGGGGCGCATAGCGCTTCCTCTGTGCCGATATCGGTCAACAGGCCCTTGAGCTCAAGATAAGATACAAAGATACAACACTATAATTGAAAAGGCAAGGAGATAGTCGGCAAGTGTATTATCTCCTTGCCTTTCACTGTAATGTAGGTTATAATTACCACATCAGTCAATAGCCATGTTTGATTGACTGTTAAATATATACAAATGTTTTTGGCGTTTCTAATTGTTGCTGGAGGAGTAAATATGGAGTATAGAGAAAGGAAATTTAATATGATTACGATTAAACTGTCCAATTATTATACCTTTCATATTACTGGCCTGACCGACAAACAAAATGAAGAAATCAAAACTGCTATGGCATCAGCAACACAATTTGTTATGGCTGGCACACGAAAGTGTCCTATTGTAAAATTCTATGTTGAAAATGATATTTATGATGAGAAAAATGCAAAGCAGGCTTTCGATGATAGATATGACGGG
>CALDMA010000076.1 GCA_937915075.1 uncultured Oscillospiraceae bacterium | reverse complement strand
ATTTTTCTTCCCCCGGTAGAACCGGGGGTTTATTTCCACGCCTTAAGGCACCAAATATGGAACGCCCCGGGTCTATTGACCCGAGGCGTCTGTCACAGCTTGTATTTGCCTGCGGAAATGTCGATAAAATCTATCGGACTGTTTTGCAGGAACATGGACATATAGATGGGGAAGTAAGTCAGCTTCCCGTCCGTTCTTTCGTTCTGACACTTTTTCGCTGAAAGCATAGTCCACTTTAAAACTGCATTGCTTCGCTACCCTCCAGACCGTGCTGGAAGAACATGATATAGTAGATGGGAATATGGACGATTTTTCCCTTCGTAGAGACCGTTCGCTCATTGGACACAACGAAGGCTTTCTGAATATGATAGTCTTCATTCTTCACGAAGCTGTTCAGCGCACTGTGGATGGTATAGTCTTTGCCAGACTTCACTTCAATGGGGACGGCGGATAATGTGGCATAATCGTCGATGAGGTAATCCACCTCACCTTTATGGCGGTTATCATAATAGCACAGTTCGTAACCATGTGCGATCAGTTCACTGGCTACGACGCTTTCATAGACGGAGCCAAGATTGATGCTGGCTTCGTCGTCCAGCACAGCTCGGATGTTATTGCCATAAAGGATGCCAGTCAGGATACCCACATCATTCAGATATAGCTTCAGTAGGTTTTTTCCTGTGGACTTGACCAGCGGGAATACCGGATTAGAGATGGCCTTAACATGGAGGGCAATACTTGCACTGATCAGATACTCGAACTCGTCCTGATAATCCGCAAAAGTCTTTCCCCTCTTATCTTCTATGCTCTGTGCTACTACACGTTTTTTCTTATTCTCCATGTTGGAGGGAATCAGGTCATAGATGCGGCGGATCTTCAGCTTACGCTCCTCGTCATACTTGGATGCATCGGCGGCATAGTAATCATGGATCTCCTGCTGGATCTCTCGGACGAGCTGAATGTTGTGGTTTTCCAGATAGGAATTGACCGCGTCCGGCAGGCCGCCGACCAGCAGATATTTCCGAAAGTAGTCCATCATCTTGTTGTGGGTCGGCTCATCCGGCGCTTCCAGACTCTCGAATTTCTTCCGCATGGCAGAGATGGCAAACTCGTTCAGACCGTTGGCATAGAGAAATTCCTCGAAGTCCAGAGGGAACATCCGAACTTTACGGATGCTGCCCATGGGGATCGATGTGGTCTGCGACAATGTCACTCCCAACAAGGATCCGCTGGCGATATAGGTGAAGCGATCATCTTGGGATAGAAACTTCAGTAGAGTCAATAGATGAGGGTATGCCTGGATCTCGTCGATAAAGATCAGCGTGTTGTCCTTCTGCTTCATTTTGCTGCCTTCCAGCATACTGACTTGCAGGTAGAAGTCCTCGACGGTTTTCGTTTCGGCAAATAACCGTGGGCCGATGGAGTCCTCCACCATGTTGATCTCGATGAAGTTTTCAAACAGTTTGTGTCCTACATGACGGATGATATAGGTTTTTCCGACCTGACGCGCACCGTCTATCAGAAGGATCTTCTTTGAATCGCTTTGCAGATGATCTTCGATAAGAGATTCGATTTTCCGAAACAGCATCGTCGCCCCTCCTCACAATGACTTTTCAACAGGATTATACACTGCAAAGAGCAACTTTTCAATATAATTATGTCGATTCTCTTGCCACTTTTCAAAAAGTTGCCAACACTTGCAAAGACCGTTTGATTGTGTTAAAGTAACATATGTAACACCTATGTGGAGGAACGTTGTGCCATGCTCAGTCAGGAAAAGCAGAAAAAACTCGCCTGTGTCGCCCGCCGTTACTACCTGGAGGACCAGCGGCAGAGCGACATCGCAAAGGAGTTGGGCGTTTCCCGTCCGCTGATCAGCCGAATGCTTTCCGAGGCCCGTGAGCTTGGCGTGGTGGAGATCACGATCCACGAGCCGGGCGCACGGATGGATAATCTGCTGGAACGGCTGCGGTCTTTCAGCACCCTTCAAAGCGGCGTTCTGGTAGAGGACGGAAAGGATGAGGATGAAACCAACCGCGCGCTCTCTCAGGGCGCGATGGAGCTGCTCCGACAGATCGGCGCACAGCGTCTCGGCGTCGGCTGGGGTTATCTCATCGGGCAGCTGGTAACATGGCTGGAGGAGAACCCGCAGCGGGACAGCTCCATCACAGACATCTGCCCCTTGGTGGGAAATGCCAGCATCCCCGCTCGGAATTATCAGTCCAACGAGAATGTCCGTCTGATGGCCCAGCAGCTGGGCGCGGCTCCGCACTTCCTCTACCTGCCCGCTCTGCCGGACAATCTGGAGGAAAAGCGCCTCCTGTGCTCGACGGAGGTCTATCACCAGATTGAGCAGCAGTGGTCACAAATTGACACCGCGCTGGTCAACATCGGTAATTACCCCTCCAGTCCTGACTTCGCCTCTCTCGTCCGCTATGGAGATCTGCTGCAAAAGCAGCGTGCCTGTGGCCGTATGCTGGTCTACTACTTTAATGAGGATGGGACGGTTATCCAGTCCGATCAGGACTTCGCCGTTCAGATCCCGCTGGAGGCGCTCCGGCGCTGCCCCAATATCGTCGGCGTCTGCTCGGCAAACACAAGCGCAAAGGCGCTGCGCGGTGCGCTGCGCTCCGGCATCCTCACCCATATCGTGGCCCGCGCAAACCTTGCGCAAATGCTTCTCTCCTGAACCGAACAATACCCAAAGTGGTCATTGATCTGCTTTGGGTATTTTTTTGCCATGCGGGAAGATCAAATCTCTGTATGCCACACTATAGCAGCAGATGCCGCAAATGCTATTATTGACTTTTGTAACTTTTCGAGTTAGTATGTATTCACAAATGTAACTCATTTATTTTATCACGCAGAAAGGAGGTAACCGTTTCATGACGAAAGAAGAATTTGCCCGGCGGCTGGAAAACGCATGTGACGCCATCATCCACGTGGAAGCGGAACTGACGGAGATCGACTCCAAATTCGGCGACGCCGATCACGGTCTAACCATGACCAAGGTCGCAAAGGCGATCGCCCAAGCCGTCGAGGAATCCGATAGAGGCATTCAGTCTATGCTGGATGACGCGGCTATGGCCGTGATGACCCTCAACGGCGGCAGCGCCGTGCCCCTGTGGAATACCTGGCTGGACGGGATGCAGGAGGAAGCGCCCGAGGGCGATGAGATCGACGTTACCGGTCTCAAGACGATCTTTGCCAAGGCGCTGGAGGAGCTGGACGACATGTCCGGCGCCAAGGTGGGCGACAAGACCATGATGGACGCGGTGATCCCAGCAAGCGCCGCCATCGCCGCCTATTCCGGCGAGAGCGAGGCGGAGCTTTTCACCCTCGCGGCGCAGGCCGCGGAAGAGGGCGCAGAGAACTCCAAAAATTTTGTATCCAAATTTGGCCGCGCCAAGAGCTACGGGGCGCAGACCATCGGCATGCCGGACGCAGGCGCCGTCTCCATGGCACGCTTTTTCCATGGGCTGGCGCAGGCGTGAGAGCACCGGACAGAAAACAAACAATTTTTTGAAATATGGAGGTTGACAGCATGAAGATGAAGAAATTTATGAACGCGCCGGAGACCGTTACCGATGAGGAGCTGGTGGGTCTTGGTCTCGCCTACCCCGACATTTTGGATGTTGACGGTCATCTGGTCATCAGCAAGGATCTGGCCGCGGCCGACCGCGTGACCATCGTGACCTACGGCGGCTCCGGCCACGAGCCTGCGCAGGCAGGCTTCGGGGGCAAGGGCAAGCTGGAGGTGCAGGCGGTTGGCGATATCTTCGCTGCGCCGAATGGTCAGCTGGTGTTTGACGCGATGAAGCTCGCGGACAAGGGCCACGGCGTGCTGCTGCTGACGCTCAACTACGCGGGCGACCAGCTGGCGGGCAAGCAGGCGATGAAGCTGGCGAAGAAGGCAGGACTCAACGTCCGTCAGGTCGTCACCGGTGAGGAGATCCAGTACGACCCCAACGGCGAGGACAATAAGCGCGGCCTTGCCGGTGCAGTGGCCCTGTACCACATTGCCGCCGCGGCGGCTCGGGAGGGCAAGACACTCGATGAGGTGGCTGAGATCGCGCAGCGCTACGCAGACTGCATGGCCTCCATCACCGTCAAGTCCACCGACGCGACGCACC
>CALDMA010000075.1 GCA_937915075.1 uncultured Oscillospiraceae bacterium | reverse complement strand
CCAGTCGGAAAAATTATATAGTTTTTCTCTGTCCTCTTGACGGGATGCGGTTCAGGGCGGCGGCCTTCGCTGAGCTCGCGCGAACTCGGAGAGGGAAAATGCGCGGAGGTCTACGGATCGCTGCGCTGGGATTCGGCTGCGAGCTGTGCGGCCAGCTCGAGGATTTCTTGCTGGTCATGCGCGGGCAGGGACTCAAACAGTGCGAGGATGTAGGCGATGTCGTACATTTTAGCTCCCTCGGGCACCCTTGTGTATTTGGCGCCGGAGGCAATTATAGCGCATCGCTGCGGCGTTTTCCATTGGAACATACGAAGAAGGGAGGCATTGCGATGATCTGCAAGGACTGCGGACGTGAGATCCCCGAGCACTCGATCTACTGTAACTGGTGCGGCGTCAAGCAGCTGCGCGAGCGCCGCAGCAGGGAGGAGGTCAAGGTCCCCACGCCCAAGCAGCTGCCCTCCGGCAGCTGGACGGTCTACCTCCGTGCCGAGGGCCAGAGCGTCACCGAGCCGACGCGCGAGCTATGTCTGGCCCGCGCCCGCGCCCTCCGCGCCGGCTTCCTCGAAGCAAAAAAGACTGCCGGAGGCATGACGCTCGGCGCGGCCTATGACGCCTACCTGGAGGCGCGCAAGGGCGTGATCTCGCCGTCGACCTATGGCGGATATGTCAAGCTCAAGCGCAGCACCTTCGTGCGGCTCATGACGCAGGATGTGCAGCGCGTCACCGGCGAGCAGGTGCAGCGCGAGATATCACAAATGGCGCTGGAAGGGAAGAGCCGCAAATACATCGCCAACGCGGTCGGCCTGCTCTCATCCGTCCTGCGGTCCTATGCGCCGGACGTTAAGCTCGATGTGCGGCTTCCGCAGAAACGCAAAGCCGAGCCGCGAAAGATCGAGGACGACGAGATCGGCGCGATCATGGCCGCCGTGCGTGGCACGGTGATCGAGCTGCCGGTGCTCATGGGCCTGTGGCTCGGTATGCGTATGTCGGAGATCCGCGGCGCGCGCTTTGAGGATATCCACAATGGCCGTCTGCATATCTGCCGCGCGGTCGTCACGGACATCGACGGGGAGCCGACCGAGAAGCCGCCGAAGACGTTTTCCGGCGACCGATGGGTGGACCTTCCGCCGGAGATCCTCACGCTCATCACGGCGCAGGGCCGCAGCGAGGGCTACATCGTCGAGATGTCCGGGCAGGCGATCTACAAGAAATTTACCCGCGTGCTGGAGAAAGCGGGCATCGAGCATTGCCGTTTTCACGACCTGCGCCACGCCAACGCGGCCGTCATGGTGCGCCTTGGCATTGATAGCCGCTATGCGCAGGAGCGCAACGGCTGGGCGAGCGACCGGATGTATAAGCAAGTCTATGGCTATACGATGGGTGACAAAATGAGCGACGTTTCCGCGAGCATTGATTCGTATTTTACAGACAAGTTTACAGACGGAACAAAAAAATAGCGTAATATCAGCACTTTTGACGCACGGGCTACGGGTTCGACTCCCGCCGCCTCCACCATAAAATAAGGCCATCTGCCTTTGGCAGATGGCCTTATTTTTGGGGTCCGCTCAAATGGCGTGCGTGACACTGCTTTATTCGATGGCGTGCAGGAAGTCTTCCCAGGCGTTGTCCACGGCGTTACCCATGTGCTGCATGGTGCGGCCCACGCAGGTCTTCATGGACCTTTGCCGGGGTGAGACAGCCATGCCAACCGCCGCGCCGAGCACCATGCCGGCGCCGATACCGCACCAGAACGCGGTATTTTCCATTTCACTCACACTCCTTTTCGCACAGCGACAGTATGCCCCGTGCGCGGCAAAAAAGTCGGAAAGCGCATTGCTAAAATCCGCCATTGCCGTTATAATATTCTTAAAATCAGACAAAAAGCGAGGAAGTCTCATGACCACCATCTATTTGATCCGGCACGCCGAGGCGGACGGCAACCTCTACCGCCGCGCGCACGGCTGGTACGACAGCGTGATCACCGACCGCGGCTACCGCCAGATCGCGGCGCTGGCGAAGCGCTTTGAAAGCGAGCCCTTTGACGCGGTATATTCGAGCGACCGCCGCCGCACGATGACGACGGCGCTTTCCGTCTACAAAACGCACGGCCTGCCGCTCGTGACCACGCCGCGCGTGCGCGAGATCGGCATCGGCGTGTGGGAGGATCACCCGTGGGCGGAGCTGGAGCGCACGGATGGTACGCAGCTGGAGCGCTTCAACACGGACGCCGCGCACTGGCACGTTGCGGGCGGCGAGTACCTTCCCGACGTGCGCGAGCGCATGATCGGCGCGCTGCGCGAGATCGCCGAGGCGCACCCGAACGGCACGGTCGCCGTTTTTTCGCACGGCATGGCCATCCGCCTGACGGTCGGCACGCTGCAGGGGCTTTCCCTTCACGAGATCGACGGCACGGGGCACGCGGAGAACACGGCGGTGAGCCGGCTTGAATACGAGAACGGTGTGTTCCGCGTGGCGTACCGCGACGACGCGAGCCACCTGGAGAACGGGCTGCAGACGCTCAAGCGGCAGGCGTGGCTGAAGAACGCGCGCGGCTTTGAGGGCGGCATCTACTATGTGCCCTCCGGCGCGGAGGGACATTTTGACGTCTGCCGCGCGGGCGAGACCGTCGGCGCGGTGAGCGTGGACAGGTGTGAGAACGGCCTTGCGACCATTGGTGAATTCTGGCTGGAGGACGATGTGCAGGGGTTCGGCTTCGGGCAGCAGCTCGTCGGGCAGGCGCTTTCCTACGCCCGCGCGCACGGGTGCGAGCGGCTTTCCACCGGACGCATCGCCAAAAGCAACGCGCTCGGCCTGCGCCGCGCGCGGGAATGGGGCTTCACGCAGACCGGCGAGGGGGCGGACTGGTTCGAATTTCAGAAGAATTTTGAATACGATGAGGAAGCCTGCTGGAAAAAATTGCAGGAAGTGATCGAAAAGGAGAAATAAAAAGAAAAGGGGGGAGAAGATGAACTGTCCATACTGCGGCGGCGTGCTGGAAAAGGGGACGCTTCACAGCCGAGGGGGCGAGTATTTTCTGCCGGACGGCGCAAAGCTCCCGGCGTGGTTCACGCGCGAGAGCATGGAGAAGGTCGGCGCGGTCGGGCTGGCGTGGAATCCGGCTCTGACGCAGCGGGAATGGCCGGAGGCATACTGCTGCCGCCCGTGCCGCAGGCTCATTGTTCCCTTTTCGGAGGAAGAATAAAAGGAAGCCATGCAAAGCATGGCTTCCTTCTTTTCTGTCTCAGAACGAAACGACCTCCTGCGCGGGCTTGGCGCAGGTGGTGATCTTGTCCACATACAGCACAGGGCCGTCGCCCTGATACGCCTCGATATACTCCTTGCGGACGGTGGCGGTGACCTCCACCCAGTCGCGGTTCTTGTACGCCTTGAGGTCCTTGCCCTTGGCGACCACGCCGACGAACTGAATATCGTTTTCGCAGCAGGTCATCACGAAGCGGCCCGGGCAGTGGACGCCGGGGAACT
>CALDMA010000074.1 GCA_937915075.1 uncultured Oscillospiraceae bacterium | reverse complement strand
CAGCGGGCAGCCTCTCCATCTCCCCCACGAGCATGACGCTGGACACCACGACGAAGAGCAAGACCATCACGGTGACGCGCAGCGGCGACGGCACGATCAGCGCCGCGAGCAGCAACACGGCGGCGGCCACGGTAAGCGTATCGGGAACGACGGTGACGGTGACGGGCAAGGCCAACGGCAGCGCGACGATCACCATCAGCGTAGCGGCGGGGGCAAAATACACCGCACCGGCGAACAAGACCTGCGCGGTAACGGTGAGCTTCCTGAAGGACAACTTCGCGGACAACGACTGGGCTTCCATCATCGCGGCGTGCCATTCGGGCAGCGTGCCCAGCACATGGGTGGTGGGCAACAGCAAGACGATGACCATCAACGGCGCGAGCTATCAGGTGGACATCATCGGCAAGAACCACGACACCTACACTGCGGGAGGGAAGGCACCGCTGACCTTCCAGCTGCACGACTGCTACGCGGACACGAAAGCCATGAACGGCTCGAACACCAACAGCGGCGGCTGGACGAGCTGCGCCATGCGAAGCACGCACCTGCCCGCCATTCTGGCGCTGATGCCGACGGAGGTGCAGAACGGCATCCGGGAGGTGAATAAGCTGACCTCGGCAGGCAGCCAGAGCAGCACCATCAACACCACGGCGGACAAGCTGTTCCTGCTGAGCGAGATCGAGATTTTCGGCAGCGTCAGCTATTCCAAGAGCGGCGAGGGCACACAGTACGACTACTACAAGGCGGGCAACAGCAAGGTGAAGAACCAAAGCGGCAGCGCGAGCTACTGGTGGGAGCGCTCTCCGGATGGCAGCAACTCCACGTCTTTCTGCGCTGTCGACAGCGACGGCGCCGCCGACTACAGCGGCGCGAGCTATGCGGATGGCGTGGCCTTCGGCTTCTGCTTTTAATCCAGCATCTGAGACAATCCCGCAGCCTGTGTGCTGCGGGATGGAAGGGAGAGAACCATGTCGGTCTACAAATCCAAGCGGGGCGAGAGCAGCGTACAGTTCATTGAGACGGCCAGACAGCTGGAGGCACACACCTTCGCGTGCTGCATGAAAGCGCCGAAGCGGTACGAACGGTTTCTGACGGGACGCATCATGGAGCTGAGCAGCGAGGTGCACGACCGGGTGCGGGCAGCCAACAACATCTGGCCGACGAATCAGCACGAGGCGCAGCTGCGCCGGGACGAGCTGATGCGGGCAAACAACGCGCTGCAGAACCTCAGCCCGAAGCTGCAGCTGCTGTACGACAGCATTTTGCAGAACCCGGAGGGCTACGGATGGATACACAAGGCGATGCAGCGCTGGGGCGATCTCATCTGCGAGGAAGCGAAGCTCATTGCCGCCGTGAAGAAGAACGACCGGCAGCGGTACAAAGACCTTCCGGAATGAAGAACATGGGTCAAGCTCTGTATTTGTTGCACTTGCGGCAGCGCGAACAACTGGTGGGAGCGCTCTCCGAATGGCAGCAACTCCACGAATTTCTGCAATGTCAACAGCAACGGCAACGCCAACTACAACAACGCGAGCAATGCGAATGGCGTGGCCTTCGGATTCTGCAAGAGATGGGTCAGGACAGTAACCGGCAGCGGCGAAGCAGCACCCTTGCAGAAGGAGAGCTTGTTCCCGGCACAGCCAAAAC
Source organism: uncultured Oscillospiraceae bacterium (assembly GCA_937915075.1). Lineage (GTDB taxonomy): Bacteria > Bacillota > Clostridia > Oscillospirales > Oscillospiraceae > Hominicoprocola. The sequence continues at coordinate 2,233 of CALDMA010000074.1, read as the reverse complement.
AATCCTCTGATGCAGTCAGCCGGACGCTGCTTGCATGGCGGGCGAATGTGCGGATAGCCCGTTCCATGGCTGGTACTGCCACGCGGATAGAACACGCACCCAAGAACAATTCCGTACAGGGGATGCCCTAACGGGCGGGGAGAATTATGACCAGTGAAGAGAGACACGAGGCGCGGTACAGGAGAAGAAAAACGGAGCGCCAGCGACGAAGAGACGCACGCAGCGAGGCGTGCGGGAGCTTTGAGCAGGTGTTCAGCTACGAGAACCTGTACCGGGCGGGACGGGAATGCTGCAAAGGCGTGGGCTGGAAATGCTCCACGCAGCGGTATCTCGGCAGCTTTGCCGCCAACATCGCCCGGACGCACAGGGAGCTGATGGACGGCACATGGAAGACCAAGGGATTTTTCGCCTTCGACCTGATGGAACGGGGAAAGCTGCGGCACATCCGCAGCGTGCACATCGCGGAGCGGGTGGTGCAGCGCTGTCTGTGCGACAACGCGCTGGTGCCGCTGTTCTCGGCGGCGTTTATCTACGACAACGCGGCGAGCCTGAAGGGCAAGGGCATCGACTTTGCCATGGACAGGCTGACCTGCCACCTGCAGCGGCACTACCGCAAGCACGGGACAGAAGGCTGGGCGCTGGTATTCGACTTTTCGGACTACTTCAACTCCGCGCCGCACGCGCCGATCTACGCGGAGAGCGAGCGGCGCATCCGGGACGAGCGTGTGCGAAAGCTGGCGTGCGGACTGATGGAGGACTTCGGCGAGCGGGGCTTCGGCCTCGGCAGTCAGGTGAGCCAGATCGACGCGCTGATGCTGCCAAACCGGCTCGACCACTTCATCAAGGAACAGCTGCATATCGAGGGCTACGGCAGATACATGGACGACGGCTATCTCATCCACGAGAGCCGGGGCTACCTGCAGGAATGCCTGAAGCAAATCCGCAGCGTATGCGCGCAGCTCGGCATCCGGATGAATGAGAAGAAGACGCGCATTGTGAAGCTGACGGAGCTGCACTTCCTGAAGACGCGGTTCCTGCTGACGGAGACGGGAAAAGTCCGAAGGAAGATGTGCCGCAAAAGCGCAAGGCGGATGCGGCGGAAGCTGAAGACCTTCCGGCGATGGATGGCGGAAGGCAGAATGACAGAGGAAGACATCCGCACGGCATACGAGAGCTGGCGCGGCCACATGCGGCGAGGCAACAGCTACCGGGTGCTGCGGCGGATGGACAGGTTCTACAAACGACTGATGGAAAAAGGAGCGTGAAAGCATGTACGAGATCAGAAAGGACGGCGGCGTGATCGCACTGGCGGAGATGCCGAACTACATCCGCAGGCACGCGGACGGCTTCTACATCCTCTGCGAAGAGGAGGGCGCGCAGGGCGTGGCCGTGGACGGCACGGTATACCGCCTGATGGGGCGCGCAGGGCTTGACGAGCTGGAGGAAGTGCAGCTCATTGAGAAGGACACTGGCACGGTTTTGCAGAGCAGCAGCGAAGCGGTGGGCATTGCGTTTGTCACCATGACGGAGAAGGGCGACATCGACGGCGTGACGGCGGGAGAACACGCAGAGCTGTTCAGCCCGTGGGCATACCCGGTGGACTACACTGCAGGGCAGATCAGGGAACGAAACGGCAAGCTCTACAAATGCCTGCAGGCTCACACCTCGCAGGAAGACTGGAAGCCGGAGGACAGCCCATCGCTGTGGGTGGGAATCTCTGACCCGGCGGAGGAATGGCCGGAGTGGAGCCAGCCGGTGGGCAGCACGGATGCCTACGCCAAGGGCGCGAAGGTAAGCCACAACGGCAAACACTGGACGAGCGATGTGGACGCGAACGTGTGGGAGCCGGGCGCGTATGGATGGACGGAGGTGACGGCATGACGGAGACCATCATCGTGGCCGTGCTGAGCCTTGCCGGTACGCTCATCGGGACATACATGGCAAACCGGAAGAGCGCCGCGCTCATCGCCTACCGGCTGGAGCAGCTGGAACAGAAGGTGGCAAAGCACAACGGACTGGTGGAGCGAACCTACCATCTGGAGGAATCCGCTGCCGTGTTTGAGGAAAAGCTGAAGGTGGCCAACCACCGCATCGACGATCTGGAGAGAGGCGCATGAGCGGGAAACGCGAGAAGAAGCCAAGCAAGGCAACGACCACCAAGCGCATCGTGTGGGCGTGCCTCATCAACGGCATCGGCTGGGTGTGGTGCAGCTACGGCCTTGCCTTCCTCGGC
>CALDMA010000073.1 GCA_937915075.1 uncultured Oscillospiraceae bacterium | reverse complement strand
TTTTCTTTGTCTACTTGACGGGGTGCGGTTCAGTCTCTTTTCGCTGTGCGATATGGACTTTATTGCTCCGCGCTGTCCTCTGGCAGCGCCGCGGGGTCGGACGCCGCGCTTTCCTCGGGAGCCGCCTCCGCCTTGGGCGCTGCCTTGACCGCGCCCTTGCCGAGCAGGAGCGTCACAACGCCGAGGCCAAGCGGCATGGAGACGAGGCCCACCGCGAAGGACACGCCGGGCACGCTGGCCGCGACGCGCCAGACGAGGACGCCGATGGCCAGCTCCGCATAGTAGCAGGGAGCCTTCTTCATCGCCCCGCGCCAGAGCAGCGCGCCGAGGAAGAAGCCGAGGAACACCGGGGAAGCGATGAGCACCGCAGCGTACAGGAACAGCACGATCGGCGCAAGGCGCACGCCGACATTCGAAATGAACAGCAGGATCGCCGCGAGCGGCACGCCCGCGAGCACGGCGAAGCCGATGCCGAACGCCTTGGCATACTTGCCGAACGGTGCGCCGTAATACTTCCGATCCACCGTCTCCCACAGCGGCGTGAGCCACAGCAGAACAAAGGCGAGCAGCAGCATACCCGCGAAGCTCAGCGCCTTACGCAGCACGATGCTGCCGACGCCCGGTTCGTCGTCGGGGACCGTAATGCTCACGCCCACGTCGCCGCTTTCCGGCTCGTCGTAAAGCTCGGCGCTGTCCGCGATGCCGTCGGGCACGGAGCGCAGGGCGCTTGCATTGCAGTGCAGCCGCCCGCCGATCTCAGCGCCGTCGCCGATGACGACGTTCTCGGCGCTGATGTACACGTCGCCGCCGACGGAGCCGGTGATGGTGACGGTGTTGGCGGCGGCGTAGAGGTCGCGCCCCACCGTGCCGTCCACGGTGATGCTCTGGCCCGCGGCGAACACGTCGCGCTGCGCCGCGCCGTTCACGCCGATGCTATAGCCCGCGAGGAACGCGTCGTTCTCCGCCGTGCCGCCGAGCGTCACATCATAGCCTGCTGCCATGACATACGCGCCCGCGCCGTTCACGCCGACCGTCCTGCCCGCGGCAAGCAGCACGCCGTTCACCGCAGCGTCGCTCCGCACGGTCTCTCCCGAGAGAAACAGCGAGCCGTCGCGCGTACCGTCGGCGGAGCCGTCGGCAAAAACGTCCTCGAACGCGGCGCAGGCCGGCACGGCGAGCGCCAGCGTCAGCAGCAGGCAAAGGCACAGGGATATGAGCTTCTTACATTTCATTTTTTCTTTTCTCCTTCCATCGCGGCCCGGGCATCCCTCTGCCCGTCCGCGTCTTCAAACATTCTGCGGGACTCCTCCTCGCTGAGTCCCATGATGAGGTTGACCGTGCGGCGCATATCGTCCGTCGCCTCGTCGACCCAGTCGGCATCCTCGTGCAGGATGCAGCTCCCCAGGCCGTGCGCGAGGAAGATGGCCATGGTGTGCGGGTCCATCGTCGGCTTCGCGCCGTAGGTCATGAGCGTGCGGATGATGTCCTCGATATACGGCTCGATGACCGTGAGCGTCTGCTCGCGGATGGCCCAGCGGACCGTGCGGTGCATATTGCCCTCGTACCTCGCGCGGAAGGCGCGCACCTCGCGCTTGATGTAGCTGAAAAAGCGCAGCAGGGCCTGGTAGGGCTTCTCCTTCGCCTCGGCGGCAAGCGCCTCGAAGTCCTTCCGATAGGGCTCGAAGAAGTGGTCGAGCACATCGGTAAACAGCTCATCCTTGGTCTTGTAGTAATAGTAGAACAAGCCGACCTCGCCGCCGACCTCCAGCATGATGCCGCGCACACTCGTGCCGTCGTAGCCATGCTCAAAGATCTGTCGTCCTCCGACCTCGCGGATGCGGTTCTTCGTGCCGCCCTCGATCATCTGCTTTCGTGCCATAGGAGTGCTCCTTTCCTGAACAGTTCTCAAATTATAGCACGCTGCGAGAAAAATGCAATATGACATTTTGAACAATATTCAAAAAATATAGCTTCCTTTTGCGATGCCGGATGACGAAAGCGTGCAGGGAAGCGCAAAAGATCATTGCGTTTTTGTCTATTTTCTGATAAACTGTGTGTCACAAGCAAATACAAGCAAGACCGACTGAACGAAACAGAAGGGAGCTTTTTCGTATGGGACTCATCAAAGCGATCGCGGGCGCGGCGGGCGGCGTGCTGGCCGACCAGTGGAAGGAATACTTCTACTGTGAAGCAATGCCCGCAAACATTCTGGCGACCAAGGGCCGCAAGAAGGTCACGGGCCGCTCGAGCAACTACAAGGGCGACGAGAACATTATCACCAACGGCTCGATGATCGCCGTGGCGGACGGCCAGTGCATGCTCATCGTCGAGCAGGGCAAGGTCGTAGAGGTCTGCGCCGAGCCGGGCGAATTCCTCTACGATTCCTCCACCGAGCCGAGCATCTTCTCCGGCAAGCTCGGCGAGGGCATCGGCAAGGTGTTCTCCAACATCGGCAAGCGCTTCACCTTCGGCGGCGAGGCGCCCAAGGACCAGCGCGTTTACTACTTCAACACCAAGGAGCTCGTCGGCAACAAGTACGGTACGGCGTCCCCCGTTCCGTTCCGCGTCGTGGACCGGCGCGCGGCGATCGACATCGATGTGGGTATCCGCTGCTTCGGCGAGTACAGCTATCATATCGCCAATCCGCTCCTGTTCTACACGAACGTCTGCGGCAACGTGAGCGAGGACTATGACCGCTCGAATCTCGACAGTCAGCTCAAGACCGAGCTGCTCACCGCGCTCCAGCCCGCGTTTGCGAAGATCAGCGAAATGGGCATCCGCTACTCCGCGCTGCCCGGCCACACGGTCGAGCTGGCGGACGCGCTCAACGAGGCGCTGAGCGCCAAGTGGCGCGACCTGCGCGGCATCGAGGTCGTCTCCTTCGGCGTTTCCTCCGTCACGGCGAACGAGGAAGACGAGAAGATGATCAAGGAGATGCAGCGCAACGCGGCGTTCATGGACCCCACCCGCGCGGCGGCGCATCTCGCGGGCGCGACCGGCGACGCGATGAAGACGGCGGCGGCGAACCCGAACGGCGCGGTCGGCGCGTTCATGGGCATGGGCATGGCAGGCAATATGACCGGTGGTCAGATGAACGCCCTCTATCAGCAGGGCGCGCAGATGCAGCAGGCGGCTCCCGCGGCTCCTGCCGCGGCAGGCTGGACCTGCTCCTGCGGTCAGACGGGCAACACGGGCAAGTTCTGCGCGAACTGCGGCAAGCCCGCACCGGCGAGCGCGAACGAATGGACGTGCAGCTGCGGTGCGAAGAACACGGGCAAATTCTGCTCGGAGTGCGGCAAGCCCGCGCCCGCCGCGGAGTGGACGTGCGAATGCGGCACCGTGAACAAGGGCAAGTTCTGCTCCAACTGCGGCAAACCCAGAGCCTGAGCGATAAACAAACGATAACACGGTATGATCGGGCCTGCCGCGCTGCGCGGCAGGCTCCTGCCGACCTTATGACAAGTCTGAAAAAAGGAGAGAAAAGCATGGCAAATCAGGTGACCAATTACAAGTGTCCCGCCTGCACCGGCCCGCTGCGCTTCGACGGCGCGACCGGCAAGCTCCAATGCGACTTCTGCGGCTCGAGCTATGAGGTCGCGGAGATCGAAAAGCTCTACGCCGAGAAGGACGCGCAGGCCGCCGGCGCGTTCCGTCAGGCGGAGGAGCGGGCCGCGGCGGACGGCGAATGGGCGTCCGTCTCCGGCAGCGACTGGGGCGCGGACGCGGAAAAGCTGCGCGTCTATTCCTGCCCGAGCTGCGGCGCGGAGCTGATCTGCGACGAGACGACCAGCGCGACCTCCTGCCCCTACTGCGGCAACAACACCATCGTGCCCGGGCAGTTCAGCGGTGCGCTCAAGCCCGACTATGTGCTGCCCTTCAAGCTGGATAAGGCCGCCGCGATCGCGGCGCTCAAAAAGCACTACGGCGGCAAGAAGCTGCTGCCGAAGGCGTTTTCCAACGAGAACCACATCGAGGAGGTCAAGGGCGTCTACGTCCCCTTCTGGCTCTACGACGGCAGCGCCGAGGTCGACGTCCGCTGCCACGGCACCAAGGTGAGCGGCTACTCCACCGCCCGTGAAAACGTGACCGTCACGAACCATTACGACGTGCGCCGCGCGGGCCGCGTGCAGTTTGAGCGCGTGCCGGTGGACGCCTCGAGCAAGATGCCCGACGACCACATGGACGCCATCGAGCCCTTTGACTACAAGGAGCTCAAGCCCTTCTCCACGGCGTATCTGCCCGGCTTCCTCGCCGACAAGTACGACGTCTCCGTGCAGGACTGCGCCCAGCGCGCGGACAGCCGCTGCGAAACGAGCGCCGTGGAGCTGATGGAGCAGGACGCCCGCGGCGACTACACCTCCTGCACGGTCGAGAGCCGGAACGTCACGCTCCACCGCGGCAAGGTCCACTACGCGCTCATGCCCGTGTGGCTGCTGAGCACGAAGTGGAACGGCAAGAGCTTCCTCTTCGCCATGAACGGCCAGACGGGAAAGCTCGTCGGCGACCTGCCGCTCGACAAGGGACTGTACTGGAAGCACTTCGCCGCCATCACCGGTCTTTGTATGCTGGGCGTGATGGCTGCCGGACTGCTCCTGAACCTGTAAGGAGGTGGCATGATGATGAAGAAATATGCTTCTCTGCTCTCTGCCTTCGTCCTCGCGCTGTCGCTGAGCGTGTCCGCCGCGGCGTGGACCTACGCCGAGCTTGCTCCTGTGGGAGAGGGCTCCTACGTCGCCGAGGAAGCGGGCATTCTTTCCGCGGATGACTGCGCCGCGCTCAACGAGGCGGCTGCGGCGGTGAGCGAGCAATACGGCTGCGGCGTGTACGTCGTGACCGTCGACGACATGGCGGACTACATCGACCCCGACGCGGTCACGGAGACCGGCGAGACCGGCATGGCCGCCTTCACCGAATACGCGTGGGACGCGCTCGGGCTTGCGGACTCCTACGACGGGAACGGCATCATACTCGCGCTGAGCATGGCCGAGCGCGATTTTGAGCTCATGGCCCACGGCGACACCGCCAACGCCGCCTTCACCGACTACGGCAAGTACATCATGCAGGACGAGTTCCTCGACAATTTCCGTGAGGACGACTGGTCCGGCGGCTTCGCGGACTACATCGCCGCCTGCGGCTGCTACCTTGAGGCCAACGCCAACGGCACGCCCATCGACGTGGAGCCGTCCGACGATACCGAGGAGGAATATGAACCGCTGAGCTTCGGGGATAAGCTTTTCTTTGCCGCCCTCATGGCCTTCCGGTTCGGTCTGCCCCTCGGTCTGATCGTGGCGTTCATCGTCTGCGCGATCTATAAGCGTCAGCTCAAGAGCGTGCGCCGCGCGACCGAGGCCGCGCGCTACACCGTCTCCGGCGGCACCGAGATCACCGCACGCGAGGACCGCTTCACCCACACCACCGAGGTGCGCACGCCCATCAAGACGGAGTCTGACGACCATGACAGCGGGCCCAGCTTCTCCGGCGGCACGACCGTCAACTCTGGCGGCTTCTCGCACTCCGGCGGAAAATTCTGAATCTCCGAAAGGAACCCTTCCCATGAAACGAATCCTTTGCGCGCTGCTCGGCGCGCTGCTGCTGCTCGCCCTCACCGCCTGCGGCGGGAAAAAGCCGACAGAGGACCCCTCCGTACAGCCGCCGGTCGAGCAGCCCGATACCCCCGACTCTCCCGCGCCGAGCGAGGCGGAGCAGTCGCTCGCCGACCTGCGCGAGACCATCCGCGACGCGGGCGCGGTGCTCGGCTGCGCCTACCTCGGCTCGACCGGCGGCGAGGAGAGCGCCGATCTGACCGCCCTGCTCGAGGGCGCAGACTGTCTCACCGCCTATCCCTTCCTGCGCGAGATCCCCGCCGGGCAGGTCGTCGCCCCCGGCGGCTGGGACATCTACTGCCTCGTCGCCGCCGACGAGAGCGCGGACATCGCCGTAAACGAGTACGGCTGGCTCACCGAGGGCGCGGAGCTGCCCGAGACCGGCGAGCTTCTCTACCACAATAGCGGCGCTGCGCCGGTGTATCTCATCGCCAACGAGAGCGACATCATGCCGAACACGCAGGTCACCGTCACCGCCGCGGACGGCACAGCCGTCACCTACCAGCCCTTCCTCAGCTTACAGGACGGCTCGCTCGCCGTTCCCGAGGACGGCACGGTGTACGACTTCACCGTTTACCCCGAAGGCTTTGTGCGTGAAGAAACCGCCTGAGCCGCCAAATCCACAACAGATCGTGAGGTTTTAGCTTGTCTTCCCCCACCCTGCGCGGCCTCTGGGCCGAGTGCCGCGCCACCGTGCGCGGCCTGGAGCGCTGGCGCTGTTGGATGGCGTTTTTCTCCAGCGCGTTCCTGGCGTTCGGCCTCTACCACGTCCACTCCGTCTCCGGCATCACCGAGGGCGGCGTGCTCGGCGCGACGCTGCTGCTCGACCATTGGTTCTCCCTCTCCCCCGCCGTCTCCGGCTTCGTGCTGAACCTGCTGTGCTACGGCTGGGGCTGGAGGCTGCTGGGCCGCGGCTTCATCGCCTACTCGCTCATCGCGACCGTGGGCTTTTCCCTGCCCTACAAGGTCTTTGAGCTGTTCCCGCCGCTCTGGCCGCAGCTGGCTGAAATGCCGCTGCTCGCCGCCGTGGTCGGCGCGCTGTTCGTCGGCATCGGCGCGGGACTTTCCGTGCGCGCGGGCGGCGCCTCCGGCGGCGACGACGCGCTCGCCATGTGCATCGCGCACGTCACGGGCATGGGCATCCAATGGGCCTATCTCTCCACCGATCTGGTGGTGCTCGGCCTGTCGCTGACCTACATCCCGCTGCGGCGCATCGGCTACTCGCTGCTGACCGTGCTCCTCTCGGGCCAGCTCATCGGGCTCGTGCAGAGGCTCCCGCTCCCGTGGGATAAAGCGCAGCCGGAGACCATGGAATAACGAAAAAGGAAGCAGATGCTTTGCATCTGCTTCCTTTTTTCAGCTTGCTTTTTTGTCTCAGCCGACGAGGGAGGCGGTATCCATGGCGATCATCAGCTCTTCGTTGGTGGGGATGAGCAGGACCTTGACCTTGGAATCCGTGGCGGAGATCACGCGCTCCTCGCCGCGGACGTTGTTGGCGTCCTCGTCCATCTTCACGCCCATATACTCCAGGCCGGACGCGATCTGCATACGCTCGAGCGCGTCGTTCTCGCCGACGCCGGCGGTGAAGATGATGGCGTCCACGCCGCCCATGACGGCGGCATACGCGCCGATGAGCTTCTTGACCTCATAGGCGAACTTCTCGCGGGCAAGCGCGCAGCGCTCGCTGCCCTTCTCGGCGCCCTCCTCCAGATCGCGGAAGTCGGAGGAAACGCCGGAGATGCCCTCCATGCCGGACTTCTTGTTGAGGATGCTCAGCATTTCGCCGATGGAGTAGCCGTACTTGTTCATCAGGTACTCCAGAATGCCGGCGTCGATGTCGCCCGCGCGGGTACCCATGGGCAGACCGGCGAGGGGCGTGAAGCCCATGGAGGTCTCCACGCTCTTGCCGCCGTCCACGGCGGTGACGGAGGAGCCGTTGCCGAGGTGGCAGGAGATGAGCTTCAGGCTCTCGATGGGCTTGCCGAGCATATCGGCGGCGCGGGAGGCCACATACTTGTGGCTGGTGCCGTGAAAGCCGTAGCGGCGGACCTTATCGTTCTCGTAATACTCATAGGGAATGGCGTAGGTGTAGGCCACAGGAGGCATCGTCTGATGGAAGGCGGTGTCGAACACGGCGACCATGGGTACGCCGGGCATGAGCTGCTGGCAGGCCTTGATGCCGATGATGTTGGCGGGGTTGTGCAGAGGCGCGAGGGGGTTGCACTCCTCGATGGCGGCCATGACCTCGTCGGTGATGACGACGGACTTGGCGAACTTCTCGCCGCCGTGGACCACGCGGTGACCGACCGCGTCGATCTCCTTCATGGAGCCGATGACACCGTTCTTCTCGTCCACGAGGGCATTGAGAACAGCGGCGATGGCTTCGTTGTGGGTGGGCATGGCGACGTCGGCAGCCTTGATGGCCTCCTTGCCCTCGAGCTGGGGCTTGTAGGTGAACTTGCCGTCGATGCCGATGCGCTCGCAAAGGCCCTTGGCGAGCAGCGCGCCGGTGGCGGGGTTGAGAAGCTGATACTTCAGGGAAGAGCTTCCTGCGTTGATGACCAGAACATTCATGTTGTTTCCTCCGTTTTCCAGGGGGCGGCGTCTTGCAATGTGCCCCAATTTCAGGTAAGATAGAGATGGGAATTATGGGAATTTGTCCAACGGACCAATACATACGCCTTTTATTATAGCAAAAATTTCCGTGATGACAACCATAAATTTTTTTGCAGGAGCCAAAATTGTAACCATTTTGAGATGATTTTTATGCGGACTGCTGGTATCATAAGTGAGTATAATCCATTCCATCGCGGCCATGCCTGGCAGATCGGCGAGCTGCGCCGCCGTCTCGGCGCGGAGACCGTCGTTGTCTGCGCCATGAGCGGCAGCTTCGTCCAGCGGGGCGATTTTGCCGTCATGCGGACGCACGCACGCGCGGAGGCCGCCGTGCGCGGCGGCGCCGACCTCGTGCTCGAGCTGCCGCTGCCGTGGGCGATCTCGTCCGCCGAGGGCTTCGCCGCGGGCGGCGTGGGCGTGCTGGCGGCGACCGGCGCGGTGGACACGCTGGTCTTCGGCAGCGAGTGCGGCGACACGGAAACGCTGAAGGCCGTGGCCGCGGCGCTCGAGTCGGAGCCCTTTGCCGCGCGTCTGCGTCAAGGCCTACAGGAGGGCGTCTCCTTCGCCGCGGCGCGCGAGCGCGCGGCGCAGGCGCTGCTCGGCGAAAAGGCCGCCGTCCTCACGCAGCCGAACGACATTCTCGGCGTGGAATACTGCAAGGCCATCGCGCGGCAGGGAGCCGCGCCGGAGCCGCTGGCGCTGCCGCGAAGGGGCGTCGGGCACGACGAGGGCGCGGCAGAGGGCTTTGCCTCCGCGAGCCACATCCGCGAGCTGCTCCGAAGCGGCGCGTGCGCCGACGGATTTCTCACGCCGGAGAGCGCGGCGATCTGCGCGCGCGAACGCGCGGCAGGCCGCGCGCCGGTGACGATGGCGAACGCCGAGCGGGCGATCCTCGCCCGTCTGCGCGCGATGCGCGAGGAGGACTTCGCCCCCTTTGACGGCGGCGGTGAGGGGCTTTACCACCGCTTCTACGACGCCGTGCAGCGCGAGACGACGATCGACGGCATCCTTGCCGCGGCAAAGTCCAAGCGCTACGCCCACGCGCGGCTGCGGCGGCTGCTGCTCGCCGCCTATCTCGGCGTCACGCCGGAGGACACCCCGCAGCGCGTGCCCTATCTGCGTGTGCTCGCGTGCAATGCGCGCGGGCGCGAGGTGCTCCGACGCATGAAAACGACCGCCGCCGCGCCTATCCTCACGAAGAGCGCGGACGTGCGGAAGCTGGACGCGGAGGCGCAGCGGCTCTTCGCCCTGACCGCCCGCGCCGAGGAGCAATACGTCCTCGCCTATCCCGACCTCGCCGCGGCAAGGCCCGGCAGCGCGTGGACGACCGACCCGGTCATTCTGTGACCTCCCCTCTATCAGAAAGGAGAAGCCCTATGAAAAAACTGCTTTCCACCCTGCTCGCGCTCTCGCTGGCGCTGCCGCTCGGCGCCTGCGCCGTCAAGGTCGGTCCGGGCGAGCCCGACGAGCCGGCAAAGGACGAGCTGCGCATCGTCTTTACCGAGGAGCACCTGACAAAGGAAGTCGAGTACAAGGCCGACGACGGCACGGTGCTGCTCATCGAAAAATACGACCTGCCGCAGCTCGAGGTCCGCACGTCGGCCGACGAGGTCTATACGCCGCCGGTCAGCAACGCGGCGGTCGACGTCCCGCGGGAATACGCCGCGGCGCTTGCCTTCAACGCCGAGATGCAGCGCGCCGCGGACGCGCTGGACGCCTCCGCGCAGGAGGCGCTGGCGATGGCGCGGGAGCACTACGCCGGTCTCGACGAGGAGCAGCGCGCCTACTGGACGAACTATGCCGAGGAGCTTATCGTGGGCGACATCTGCCAGTTCAGCGGTCTTGTGAGCGTCTGGGGCGGGGGTTACTCCAACTATGGCGGCGCGCACGGCTGGGAGAGCATCCGCGCCTGGAGCTTTGACCTGACGACCGGCGAATTTCTGACGCTCGACAATCTGGACGCACAGTCCTCGACCGACAGCGCCCTCGGCGAAACGCTGACGCATACGCTGGCGATGGCGGTTCTGGAGCAGATCGACGCGCAGGGGCTGAGCGAGTATTACTTTGAGGACTACGCCTCCTACATCTTCGACCTTGCCGCCAACGCGAGCTTCTATTTCGACTTCAGGGGCATGACCATTGCCTTTGACCCAGCCGTCATCGCGCCCCATGCTGCCTCGGCGCAGAAATTCTACATCCCCTTCAGCCGCTTCTACAACGCGCTCGACAGCCACACACAGTCGCTGCTCGACGTGCCGCAGGACGAGATCATCCTCGCGGACTACTACACCACCAAAACGCTCTGGTCGTGGTTCAACATGACCACCCCGCCTGTGGACAGCGGCGCCCCCGGCATTACGGTGGACGGACTGGACCTCGCCCGCGTCACGCTGCGCGATGTGAATACGCTCGACGAGCTGCGCGAGCTGCTGTGCGAGCACGTCAGCGCGGAGCTTGCCGACGAATGGCTCGCCACGGGCCGCTTCGTGGAGTCCGACGGCGCGCTCTACGCGGCGTGGGCCGACCGCGGCAGCGACATCACCATCATGGGCGACGAGATGGAGGTCACGATCATCGGCAGCAGCGGCGTGCTGATCCAGACCATTACACGCGGCGACTGGAGCGACGACGCGCAGGCGTTCGTCCCGACCGACACGGTGGACACCTACGAGTATCCCTTCACGCTCGTGGACGGACACGCGGTGTTCTCCGCGTTTCCCTGCCCCTACTGAAAAAAGCGCAAAAAAAGCGTGGACCGCAGCGTGGTCCACGCTTTTTTTTGCGTTTTAATCAACGTGCTCGCTCGCGCGCATGGCGAGGATGGTGCGCTCGATGAGCGTATCCAGATCCCAGCCGAGCATCTCCGCGCCGCGCTCGATGACCTCGCGCGAGCAGCCGGCGGCGAACTTCTTGTCCTTGTACTTCTTCTTGACGGACTTGACCTCGAGGTCGCTGACGCTCTTGCTCGGGCGCATGAGGGCGACCGCGCCGATCAGGCCGGTCAGCTCGTCGGTGGCGAAGAGGACCTTTTCCATCTCGTGCTGCGGCTCGGGCAGACCGTCGAAATGCAGGCCGTAGCCGTGGCTGGCGGTCGCGCGGATCAGGCGCTCGTCCAGTCCCTTTTCCCGCATGATCTCCTGCGATTTGATGCAGTGCTCGTCGGGGTACATCTCAAAGTCAAGGTCGTGCAGGAGACCCACGGTCTCCCAGAAGTCGGCCTCGTCGCCGTAGCCCAGCTCATTTGCATACCAGCGCATCACGTCGCCGACGATCTGGCCGTGCTTGAGGTGAAATTCACCCTTGTTGTACTCCTGCAGCAGTTCCCATGCCTGCTCTCTGGTCAATGCCATAACAATGCCTCCTTAGGGATTCTCGTCCGTGAAGTGGACGTGGTTGAAAATGTGGTCGGAGCAGAAGCAGTGATAGCCCGCGCACTTCGAGCAGTAGCGGAACTGCAGCTCCGGATTTGTGACGTCGGTGCGGCCGCAGACCGCGCACTTGTGGCGGTAGCCCTGCGACTTCTGCTCGCGCTGCGTCTGACGGACGGCGTTGTGGAAGTGCGCCGCCTGTTTGGTCCGCGTCTGCTCCCGCTTGGCAAAGCGCCCGATCTCCGGCGCGAAGAACACGAAGAAGTTCAGCAGCGCCACGAGCGGCAGCACCACGCCAATCCAATAGTGCGCGGTCAGGCTGAAGAACACCATGTAGGCAAAATAGCACGCAGCCAGAATGGCCATCCACTTGATCTTGACCGGAATGAAAAAGAACAGCAGCACCTGCGCGTCGGGATAGAGCGTAGCGAAGGCGAAGAACATCGCGAAATTCACATAGGTCGCGCCCGCCACCTGCCAGTCATACCCGGTGATCAGACTCGTGATGACCGCGCCGAGCGCCGTGAGCAGCACGCCGCTGAGGTAGTAGACGGTGAACTTCGCCGTGCCCCACTCGCGCTCGAGCGTCGAGCCGATCCAGTAGTAGAAATAGCAGCTCACCAGCAGCCAGAAGGGCCGCGTGTCCGTCGGCAGAAAGCTGAAGGACAGCAGCCGCCAGAGCTGCCCCTGCTTGAGTCCCGCCCAGCTGAAGCTGAGAATGGAGTAAAAGGAGGTGCCGTCAAGCGTGGAGAACAGGGAGAGCAGATAGAAGGCGATGTTGCCGACGACGATGTAGAGCATCAGGTTCGGAATCCCGAAGCTCGGATGCAGCACGCAGAATCGGTCGATGCGGCGGCGCAGAGAATTCAAGTTCGATCCCTCCGATCGTGAAAATAGCTTATCCTGCATTGTACCCTATGCGCGGGAAAAAGTCATTACCAAATTATAAATTCCGCGAAAATTCCCGCCGCGCGGCGGGAATTTTTTTGCTCAGTAGTGATACTTTCTCCGTTTCGCGGCAAGGAGCGAGACGGTGATGAGCAGCGTGAGCGATTCCGCGGCGGTGACGGCGAGCCAGATGCCGTTGATGTCCAGCCACCTCGGCAGCAGCAGGATCGCCGCGACCTGAAACACCAGCGTCCGCAGGAACGAGATGAGCGCGCTGTCCGTGCCGTCGTTCAATCCGGTGAAGAACGCCGAGCCGAAGATGTTGAAGCCGAAGACGAGGAACGAGACGGAGTAGACGCGCAGGGCGTTGACCGTCATATCGTGCAGCGCCGCGTCGTAGCCCACAAAAAGGTCGGCGATGGGGCCCGCGAGGGCGATGGCGCCGCCGGTCATAACGAGGCTCACGAGCGCGGTGATGACCAGACTCTTGCGCAGGAGGCTTTTAAGCTCCGCATGGTTTTGTGCGCCGTAGTGGTAGCCGACGACCGGCGTGACGGCGATGGAATAACCGAAGAAGAACGCCTTAAAGATAAAATCGACATACATCAGAACGCCGTAGGCGCTCACGCCGTCCTCCTGCGCGATGGCCATGAGCTGCACGTTGTAGAGGATGCCGACGAGCGAGCCGGAGAGGTTGCTCACCATCTCGCTCGAGCCGTTGTAGCAGGCCCGCCAAAGCGCGCGGAGATCAAAGCACGGCCGTCCGAGCCGCAGCGGCGTGTCGTTCTCACGCAGGAAGTAGACGAGCGGAATGGCCGCACCGACCGCCTGCGAAAAGGCGGTGGCGAGCGCCGCGCCCGCGAGGCCGAGGGAGAGAACGTAGACGAACAGAAAGTCGAGCACCACGTTCGTCAGTCCCGCGAATACCGTCACCTTCAGCCCGAAGCCCGGCTTTTCCGCCGTGGCGAGGAAGCTCTGGAAGCTGTTTTGCAGCATGAAGAGCGGCAGCGAAACGAGCAGGATGCGCCCGTAGAGCACGCAGTCGTCGATGGTCAGCTCCGTCGCGCCGACGGCATAGGAGACCGGCCGGATGAACACGAAGAAGACCGCGGCGAGCACCGTTCCGCCGGCCGCCAGGATCGCGACGAGCATGGAGAACAGCTCGTTCGCCTCCTTCGTCTTCCCCTCGCCGAGGGTCTTGGCGATGAGGGCGCTGCCGCCGGTGCCGACCATGAAGCCGAACGCGGAGAGCGCCATGAGCACGGGGAAGATGAGGTTGAGCGCGGCGAAGGCATTCTTGCCCACGCAGTTGGAGACAAAGAAGCCGTCCACGATGCTGTAGACCGAGGTGACGATCATCATGACGATGCTGGGCATCGTGAAGCGCAGGAGCTTTTGGTAGGTAAAATGGTCGGAAAGCGCGATCCGCAAGGCGTTCCGCCTCCTTTCTGTTCGATTTTCGCGGCAGTCAGCCGAAGAAATTTCCGTTGAACTCCCGCAGGAGAAGACTCTGATAGTCGCGGATGCACAGCACCACGTCGGGCTGATAGGCCGCGATGTAGTCGCTCAGGCTCTGCGCCGTGTAGTGGCGCAGGTCGATCGAGCGCAGCTCGTTAAAGCTATAGTAGGCAAGGCACTCCACCGGATTGGTGAAGCTGTCGCCGAAGATCAGGGCGTTGGGAAGCTCGGGGCGGTCGGTTCGGATGACCGTCTCGGCAATGTCGCCGCCCATGTAGAGGCCGTAGGTCACCGGCTCGGTATCGTCCGCGGGAAGCGCGTAGACCGTGGCCTCCGCCGCCGCGCCGTTATCGAAGCGGGTAAAGGGAATGTCCTCGGCGAACGATGCCGTGAAGAGCTTTTCGTCGCTGCCGCGCAGGCCGAGCAGCTTGCGCGTGCGCGAACCCATGTAGGGGTTGGGCAGCGCGGAGAAGGTCACGTCCGTCCCCTCCTCGGGAACACGGAGCGCGCAGCCGTCCGCCGCGAGCCGTTCCGCCGCCGCGCGGTAGGTCACATACGCGCCGCGCAGGCCGTAGTGGTTATCCACCTTCGAGCTGAACTCCGGCAGGTGGCCCTCGGCGTCAAAGACCTCGCCCATGTCCACATAGGCGACGCCTTGCGCCTCCATGGCGTCGCGGAGCGCTTCGCGTTCGGCGGCGGTGTAGGCGGCGCGGTTTTCGAGATAGGAGGGGTACTCGTCCTCGTAGTAGGCGTACTGGCAGGGCACGGCGAGATAGCAGTAGTATCCCCCGTAGGCCTCGATCTGATCGCGCAGCGCGGCATTGTCCGCCGCCACGGCGTCGGCCTCGCGCAGAATGTCCTCGGCGGTGTCGGGCATGGTGTAGAGCTCCTCGAGCAGCGCGTCGGGCGTGACGACGACCTCGTTCACCACGGGGCGGTGGAAGAGGTTCAGGTCGCACCACGTCACCGCGCGGAGCGCGGCGGTGCGCCAGGCGGCATAGTCGCAGAACATGGTCTCCAGCTCGCCGAAGACCTTCCCGCTCACGACGCTCTCGACGCTGATCTCGGGGAAAGCGGAGAGGTTGCGGTTCTCATAGTAGGAGTAGCGCTCCTTCGGCAGCAGGATGGTCGCGGCCATCAGGACCAGGAGCGTGCCGGAGAAGAGCAGGGCCATCGCCCACTCGCTGAATCTTTTCATGGCGGCGCCTCCTCTCAGAACCGGAAGTAGATAAAGGGATTGAACGATCCCGTGACGAGCTTGCAGTACGAGCACGCCAGCAGCGCCATCGCCGCGAGCTTCGGGCCCCACGTCAGCACGGCGCGGGCAGGCGCGGCGTCGCGCTTCCGGAGCGCCGTTTCCAGCCATTGCTTCACCGGCAGCGCGGCAATGCAGCAGCACAGCAGCTCCGGCCAGAACTCCAGCGCGTAATAGACGACGCGGCTGCCGCACCACACGCCGCTGCTGCCGAACATGGCGGCGAAGTAGGCCGCCGCGGCGGTAAGCGTCTCGGCGCGGAAGAGCACCCAGCTGAATACGACCAGCACCATCGCGTAAGCGTGGCGCACGAGCGACGGCAGGCGCTCCAGAGCCTTGCCCCAGAGGAGCTTTTCCCCGACGAGCAGCACAAAGAACCAAAGTCCCCAGGCGATGAAATTCCAGCTCGCGCCGTGCCACATTCCGGTCAGAAACCAGACGACGAAGAGGTTCCACACATTGCGCGCCCTTGAGCAGCGGTTGCCGCCGAGCGGGATATACACATAGTCGCGGAACCAGGTGGAGAGCGAAATATGCCAGCGCCGCCAGAACTCCGTGACGCTCCGTGCGACGTAGGGGTAGTTGAAATTCTCCAGAAAGTGGAAGCCGAACATCCGCCCGAGGCCGATGGCCATATCGGAATAGGCGGAGAAATCAAAGTAGATCTGGAAGGTGTAGGCCACCGCGCCCAGCCACGCGAAGAGCACCGAGGGCATGGCGGCAGCAAAGGCCGCGTCCGCGATCCGCGCCACGGCGTTCGCCAGCAGCATCTTCTTGCCGAGGCCGAAGAGAAAGCGCACCGCGCCGGCGGAGAATTCGGAGACGGACTCGCGCCGCTCGTCGATCTCCTCCGCGACGGTGGTGTAGCGCACGATGGGACCGGCGACGAGCTGCGGGAAGAAGGCAATGTAGAGCGCGAGCTTGAGCGGATCGCGCTGTACCGCGGCGTCGCCGCGGTAGACGTCGATGACGTAGCTCAGGCCCTGAAAGGTGAAGAAGGAGATGCCGATGGGCAGCGTCACCTGCGGCACCGGAACCACCGGCAGCAGGGC
This sequence comes from uncultured Oscillospiraceae bacterium, assembly GCA_937915075.1. GTDB lineage: Bacteria > Bacillota > Clostridia > Oscillospirales > Oscillospiraceae > Hominicoprocola. The sequence goes on along the minus strand of CALDMA010000073.1, from coordinate 837 downwards.
GTGGAGCATCTCGCCGAAAAAGCCCGCGTACTTGAACCAGCCCAGCAGCGCAAGTCCCAGCACCACGGCAAGCGTCATGCCGAGCCGCCGCGTCCTTGGGCGATGCGCCGGTCCCGCCAGCAGCCCGCCGGCATAGTTGATGGCGATGGAGAGCAGCATGAGCAGCAGAAATTTCGGCCCGCCGCAGGCATAAAACGCCAGCGAAAAGGCCAGCAGGACAAGGTTCCTCAGATAGCGGCAGCGCCGAGGCACCAGGAAATACAGGACAAGCAGGCACGGCAGGAAAAAGATCAGAAAGCTGGCGCTGCTGAATACCATGACGCTCTCTCCTCTCTTGAAAATGAGCAAAAAAAGTCCGGCCCTTTTTTGACCGGACGCATCCGACATCTTCTCGACCGCTGCGGCTGCGGCCGCTGGTCCTCCGATGACTCTCGCATTTCTTGCTGTGGCTATTGTAGCATAAGAAAGGGCAAAGTCAAGCATTTGCACAAATTCTTGAAATATCTGTTGACACGGCGCGGGAATCCGGGTAGAATAATTTCAGAAGATACCCGACAAGTTCATACTTCATCAAGAGTGGTGGAGGGAACGGCCCGATGATACCACGGCAACCTGCAAAGCAAGGTGCCAAATCCGTCGAACGAATCGAAAGATGAGGGAAAGCAAAAAGTTTTCGCACTCGACCGGTTCGGCCGAGCGCTTTTTTTGTGCTCCCGCGAGAAAAGAAAGGAAAGAAGAATCATGGCAAAGCGTTTATTCACCTCCGAGTCCGTCACCGAAGGGCATCCCGACAAGATCTGCGACCAGATCTCCGACGGCGTGCTCGATGCGATTTTG